>WJMR01000018.1 GCA_014727845.1 Ignavibacteriales bacterium | reverse complement strand
GGTTGGGAATATTAACGAATTGGATAACGTCCTCCGCGCCGGGCGAGGAATATCCTTCGCCAATTACGTACGGATTCGGCACCACGAGCGCCTCGTCGAGATTCGACGCGGGCGGGAGCGTGGCGACGAACGGCGTCCGCGTCCGATTGGCGTAGAGCGAAGACTCGAGCGGCGGCACGGCGTTCGACCCCGTTTCGGAAAACCGCTGCGAGGGATTGACGGGCCAAGAGGCCTTCCCGCCGTCGTACGCGGTCAGCGCGTAGTAGTAACTCTTCCCGACGTCCACGTCGTAATCGACGTATTCGTACTCGCCTCCCGCGAGATACGTCGCGTCGCCCTTGTCGATCGTGTCGATCGCCGTCCACGGACCGATCGGCAGAAACGACGCGCGATAGAGTACGTACCCCTCGAGGTCGAGCGTCCCGTCGTCGGGGTCGGGCATAGTCTCGGTCTCGGTTCCCCAACGGATCACGTTCGCCACGTCTTCCGCGCCGCGATTGAAATCTATTCGGAACTCGGGCGCGGCGGGCGGATCCGGATGATTGAACCCGTTGTCGAACGTCAACTGCGCCTTGTCGGCGGTCTCGTAGAAAATATCCTGGCTTTGGGAGATGACGGTGTTAGAAGCGTTCTTGTCGGGTCGGACGGCGACGCTATAGTCCACGCCGTCCACGACCTCCGCCCACGCAATCCTGATCGACTCGCCGGGCGCGATATCCCAGGGCCCGAGTCGCATCAGCGACCACATGCGCGAGCGTCTCATAAAGGTCGTATCGAACGGACTCTCGACGAAGCTCGCCGCCAGACGGATGTCTTCGAGCGCGTTATACTGCGCCTCCGCCGATCCGATGTTCGCCATCGGTCCCGAGAGGTCGAGCGTCGAACTCGCCGCCGACCACCCCTGCTGCCCGACGTTGGATTCCTCGCCCGTCTTGTCGGGACTGGAGTAGAGCAGTTTCACGCCCACGAACCCAGGCGCCAAATACTCGCCCGTCGGCTCCCCGTCGATTATCATACCCAACGAATTCGAGCGTCCGAGTTCCTCGTTCTTCTCCGGCGTGAGCGGATAATCCGCCGCGCGCCCAAGCACCAAACGCCGTCGCTTATCGTAGCGGAACCACGTGTTGCGCGCGCCCGGCGTGTAGGAGGGAAACAGCGCCGCCCACGAACGCGAGTTGCAGTGCAGACCGTAGTTCAGGAGCGCGTAAAAATTATACATCGTGTCGGCGACGTATCGATCGGCGGGAACGTTCGCTCTAATCTCGTCGGCGATGTTCTCGATCACGTAGTCGTGGATCACGTAGTTTTCGTGCGCCCGCGAGCCGCTCCACTGATGCACGCGTCGCGTCACGCGAATCGGCAACATCCGCTCGATGTTATACTCGTTTTCGTGGAGGAGGTTGTATTCCCAAACGGTCTCGACGACCTCCTCCCCCATCTCGGGTTCGGAGGCGAGCCAATGGTTCGCGCCGTCCTTGAAAACCCTCGTATGTTTCTTGACGACGTATTTCCCCGAGGCGCCTTCGGTGATGGAGCCGGCGTAGAGGCACCACTCCTCGACCGAGAGAACGCTGTCGGGCTTCTTCTCCGCGCCGACGTAGAGTCCGCCGGCGACCATATGCGACGGCGCGCCGCCGATGTTCTCGCCGATGAGCGTCTCGTCGAAGCCGGGCCAATCCAACCCGATCCCTCGTCGCGTCCAGTTGTTGAAGTTCGGTCCCGACTTACCGAGATCGACGCTCTGCCACAACTTGCCGCGATTGAATATCTGAATCGACGACTCGATCTGGGCGGACGCGAGGAACGTCGCGCACAACGCGAACGCCGTCGCCGCCTTACCGATTGTCGCGAATGATCTCATTCCGTTCCTCTCTAAAATCCAAAACCGACGGTGAAGAAAACTTGGCGCGGGATGTTCCGATACGCTCGATACGGCGCGACCAGATAGCCGAGACGCGTCGGGTCGTCGCCCGGGTCCATCAAGGTGACGCCGCGCTCGTTCCAATTCGCCATATCCTCGGACGTGCTCATCGGCGTCAGGTGTTTGTTGTCGAACAGGTTCATTACGCGCACGCCAAAGACGATCTTGTAGCCGCCGATCGTGGCGTCCTTAAGGAACGAGAGATCGACGCTCGACTCGAGCGGATACCGCCGATTATACACCACGTCCCGCAGATCGAACGTCGTCACGTACGTGTAGGGCGTTCCCGACTGCGCCATATAGGTTAGGGAAACCGACGAGTTTTCGAACGGTCGGAAGCCGAAAATCGAAACCCCCTCATCCTCCCGCCAGTTGTATTGCAGGAGTCCGCGGAAATTGTGCGTCCGATCCCACGACGCCAAGAACTCGCCCGCGTAGTTGCGCTCGAGGTAGCCCCGCGTGTCGTCGGGATAGACGATCGAGGGACCGTAGTTGCCCGCCGTGGTTTGCGAAAGCGAGTAGCTTAAACGGTACGACCAGTTCGCGCCTCGAATCGTCTCGAAGATCGCCTCGAAGCCGACGGTGGAACCGAAGGCGTTGTTGTCGAACGACCAATAATAATAGAGGGGCGTGTTGTCGCTCGAAAATCCCGCGGGTTGATTTCGGCTGCCCGTGTAGGAGGCGACGTTCTGTCTGCCGATCTGCGACGCGCGGTCGTTGTAGTAGAGCGCCACGTCGAGTCGGTGATTCTCCCCGACGACTTGCTGCAACCCGAATTCGTAGTTGATCGTCACCTTCGGATCGAGGTTCGGATTGCCGACGCCCTGCCATCCGACCCACGTTTTCCGAGAGAGCGCCTGCGTGAAAATCGGCATCGACGCGAAGTGGCCGTACTGGATGCGGAACGCCGTCGCCTCGCCGATAGGAAACGAGACGCCGAAACGCGGCAACGCGAGAATCTTCCACTCGCTCGGCTCCGTCTCGGGATTCCCGTACTCGCCGGACGGGCCCTCCGTGCCGGGATAGAGCACGTTCGTCCGATCGACGGGAACGTCGGCTTGGAAGTTGTACGACTCGACGCGCACGCCGACGTTCGCGATCATCCCCTCGTATTCCATTTTGTCCTGCGCGTAGCCGGCGAGGTTGATCGGGTAGGCGTGGTAGTAATCCGTGAAACCGTTGCGCGCCACGTACGAGTTCGCTTGAAAGCTCGAGTTGACGCCGTTGTTGAGCATATCCCAATAGTTGACGACCGCGCCCGCCTTAATCAAGTTCGCCGAATTGATCTGGCTCGTGTAGTCCGCCTTCACCCCGAGATTCTCCGTGCGGCTGTCTTGGTAGTAGTTCGTGCTGAAGCCGATGGGCGCGCGGAAGTAGTCCTCCTCCCACCACGAGCCGCGCATCAACACTGTTCCGCTCGGATCGTTCAAACTGTCGAGGCGATCGACTTCCATATTGAATCCCGCGAGATACTTATACGGCAACTCGTACGACTCGCTCTGGTGCGAGACGCGCGCCTCGAAAAAGGAATACTCGTCTATCGTGTACACCCAGTTCAAACTCTGCGCGATCGTTTGCTCCTCTCGAACGGGATCGACGTCGATGATGTACTTCGTCGAAAATCCGGGCGGCGAAAACGCCAACCCCGACCAACGGATGTCGCTCGAGCCGCTCCAGATGCCGCCGACGTAGTGTTGATAGCTCGCCATCGCCTTCAGCTTGTGGTCCTTCGCGGGCTGGTGCGTAACGTTCAATATGTAGTTCTGATACACCTGATTTTGCTCGGGCGTCGGAAGGCGCGTCGGGGAACTTTTAAACTCGCCCGAGAAGAAAAACTTGAGCTTGTTCGCGTCGGCGCCGAGCGGTCCGCCAAACCCGAACATCGTACGGACGTACGGGTCTTGTCGGTAGTCGTATATTCCAAACACGTTGCCGTCGCTCGGTTCGTGATTCTCGACCCAGACTTGATGCGCCCACGCAATCTCCTTATCGATCATCTCGTTGTAGAGGTCGGGATCGCTATCCTTCAGATGGGCGTATCGCTCGGTGAGCTTCAACTCTTTAGCTACTTGCTCGCGCTTCGCCATCCACGCGTCGAGCGTCCCCCATTTTTTCCACTCCCAATTGCTCTTGTCGTAAAGATAGGGACCCCAATGGTATTGCCCGGCGGGTCGATACTCGACGCGCACCTCGCCGGAGAATTGCGGCGAACCGTCCTTCATCACCACCTTAACGACGCCCGCTTGCGCGTTGCCGTATTCGGCGGAGAAGCCGCCCGTGATGAGCTGTAGCTGTTTAACGCCGAGCGGATTGACGTCGTACTTCCACGAGTTGTTCGCCTTCTCGGTGTCGAAGGTTCCGGGCGCGCTTGTGTTGGAGTTGGTTTGCTCGACGCCGTTGATCTGAAAATTCACCTCGTGCGAGCCGGAACCGCGAATCGAGAAACCGCCCTTTTCGTTCCGCTGAAATCCCGCCGTCAGATCGAGCGCGTTACGCAATCCTTCGAGGGGCGCGGCGCGTAGCTGTTCCTCGCCGATGTTCGTCGAGGTGGACGTGCGATCTTTCACAACGGGCGCCTTATCGGCGACGACGACGACCTGCTCCAGTTGCACCGATTCGTCCTGCAACTCGAAATTCTGTTCGGTCGTCCGATCGATGAACACGCCGACGCCCTCGGCGATCGTGGGGGCGTAGCCGACCATACTGGCGCGGACGTCGTACTCGCCCGGGGGCACGTTCAACACCACGTATCGCCCTTCGATATCGGCGGCGCCGCCGTAGGACGTTCCTTGCAGAATCACGTTCGCCCCGATGCACGGTTCGCCCGTATTCGCGTCGAGAATGACTCCGGTGAGTTTGCCGTTCTGCCCGAACACGACCGCCGAAAAGAACGTAGCCAACGCGACCGACGCGATTATCGATTTACGCATAGTTGTTCTCCCGTCGCCGATTTGTCTTCGCGGTCGGCGCCGCCGCGAGAGTCGGGTCGGGCGCCGAAACCGACGCCCGCCCACGATCGTTCGCTATTTAGCGAGGAGCATTTTTTTACTAATTCGGTTCGCGTCCGTTTGCAACGTGTACACGTACACGCCGCTCGCGAGATCGTTCGCCGTGAACGTCGTCGTATGCTTGCCCGCCGAGAGCGGTCCGTCCACCAGCGTCGCAACTTGCCGACCAAGCGCGTCGGAAACCGTAAGCGTTACGTTGCTCGCGCGCGGCAGCGTGAAGCGAATCATCGTCGCGGGGTTGAACGGATTCGGATAGTTCTGCTCGAGCGCGAATTCCTCGACGCGGTCGAATCGATCCTCCACCGCCGAAGCGCCGTACTCGAACTTAAACGCGGTACGACCGTAGAGGTCGATCACGTACGCCGTTTGTCCGTCCGCCGTCACCGCCACGTCGCACGGGCTGCCCATCGGGGCGCCGTCGGGGTCGGCGAAGTCGGCGCTCATTTGGCTTGGAAGATCGAACTCTTCCTCGGCGTATTGCCCGAACGAAAACGTAAACGCTTTCACCCAGCGTCGAGTCGAGTCGATGCCCGCGACCCAGAGACGTCCCTCGCCGTCGAGCGTGATCCCGTAGGGAATCGGGTCGATGAACGAGAGGAATCCGTCGAAGTCCTCGACGCGCACCACCTCGTACTCGCCCGGTCGGGTTTGCAACCCGCCGTCCCACATCGCGATGCCGCCGGTTACGTTCGTCGCCGAGTAGGAGTTGCGCGAACTGTAGAACTTCGTCGTCGAGTCGCTATAGTCGCCCGCCGGAAGCACGGCGACGTCGCGAATGAGATCGCGTCCCGCGTTCTCGGGACCGCCCGGCTCCATCGCGTTGCTATAGATGGCGGGGTTTTCGGGGAACGGCGGGATCCAGGATCCGCGCGCGGCGACGACGTTGTCCGATCCGAAATTGAAAAACCGAACCGACGTGCCGAACGAGATGCCCGCGATTACCGTCGAATCCGACGTAACGTCGATACCGTGATTGAACGACCCATATCCCGAGCCCGAAGGGAATCCCCAACCGTATTGCTCAACCATCGTCGTGTCGGCGTCGTGATAATAATACATCGCCGAGAGGGTGTTGGGTTTGGTTTTCGGATAGGGCTGCGTAACGCTGAGAATAATATCGTCGCCTTGGCATGCCACGCCCCGCAACACGCCGACGTTGCCCGTCAAGGAATCGGAATCTCCGTTCAAGTCGAAGTCGATGAACTTCGTGAACACTGTGTCGCCGGGATCGAGATAATACACCGCGTTGTGCGCGGCGGCGTCGGTCGCCTTCGAGGAGATCACGTAGAGCCGACCGTTCGCGTCGAG
>WJMR01000145.1 GCA_014727845.1 Ignavibacteriales bacterium | reverse complement strand
GTTTCTTGGTTCGTGCCGGAAAACTTCACGAGGTTGTATTCGACGCGTCGGATCTCCTCGAAGCCGGTGAGCGCCTTGGGTGATTTCGGATCGACGTCGTATTCGACGACGACTTTGGTGGCGTCCACGAAGGCGACCACTCCGTCGTTCTCGGCGACGACGATCGAGCGCGTGTCCGAGGCGACGCGGCTTTCCAGCCCCGTCCCGACGATCGGCGCCTCGGGGCGAACGAGCGGCACGGCTTGGCGCTGCATGTTCGATCCCATCAGCGCGCGGTTGGCGTCGTCGTGCTCGAGAAAGGGAATCAACGCCGCCGCGGCGGAGACGATCTGCGCGGGCGAGACGTCCATAAACTGCACTTCGTCCGGCGTCACGATCGGGAACTCGCCCCGAAGCCGCGACTTGACGCGCGTGTTGACGAACTTGTTCTTCTCGTTCAGCGGCGCGTTCGCCTGCGCGATCATATATTGATCTTCCTGCTCGGCGGTGAGATACACCACGTCCTCGCTCACCTTGCCGTTCTCCACTTTCCGATACGGCGTTTCGAGGAAGCCGTATTTATTGACGCGGGAGAAGATCGTCAGCGAGGAGATCAGACCGATGTTCGGTCCCTCGGGCGTTTCGATCGGGCAGAGCCGCCCATAGTGGGTGTAGTGCACGTCGCGCACCTCGAAGCCGGCGCGTTCGCGCGTCAATCCGCCCGGACCGAGCGCCGACATCCGACGCTTGTGGGTCAGCTCCGAGAGCGGATTGGTTTGATCCATAAACTGCGAGAGCTGGTTGGTGCCGAAGAAGGCGTTGATGACGCTGGTGATGGTTCTCGCGTTCACCAAATCCTGCGGCGCGAACGATTCGGCGTCGCGGATGTTCATCCGCTCTTTGATGGTGCGCGCCATCCGCGCCACGCCCGTGTTGAACTGTTGCATCAGCTGCTCGCCCACGGTGCGGACGCGGCGGTTGCCCAAGTGATCGATGTCGTCGAAAGATTCCCGACCGTCCTTCATCCGATTCATGTATTTCATGATCTCGATGATGTCTTCGTTGGTCAGGATGGTCGTGTTCTCGTCGATCGTGAGCTCGAGCTTGTCGTTGAGTCGATGCCGACCGACGTCGCCCAAGTCGTAGCGCTTGTCGTTAAAGAAGAGTTTCTCGATGAGCCCGGCGGCGGTTTCGAGATCCGGCGCCTCGCCGGTGCGTAGCTGGCGATAGATCGCCAGGAGCGCCTCCTCTTTGGTGTGCGCCGTGTCTTTCTTCAGCGTGTTGAGGATGAAATCCTGCTCGGGGTTCAAATCATCGCGGACGAGTTTCAGCTCGTCCACCTCGGCGCTCTTGATGCGCTCGACGTCCTCCTCGCTCAGCTCGCTTTCGCGCTGCAGGAAGATCTCGCCCGTGGTCATATCGAAGACGTCCGTCGCCACTAATCTGCCGACGTAGTCCTCGAGGTTCGCCTTATCGACGTCCACAACCTCGAACATATCGAAGAGTTCGAGAATCTCCTCGTCGGTCGTGAAACCGAGCGCGCGGAGGAGCGTGGTGGAAGGGAATTTCTTCCGACGGTCGATATAGACGTATAATACATGATTGATATCCGTCGCGAACTCGACCCAGGAACCTTTGAGCGGAATAATCCTCGCCGAATAGAGCGGCGTGCCGTTCGGGTGCACGGTTTGCGCGAACGCGACGCCGGGCGAGCGGTGGAGCTGGGAGACGATGACGCGCTCGGCGCCGTTGATGATGAACGTGGCGCCGTCGGACATAAACGGCATATTGCCGAGGTAAACTTCCTGCTCGACCGAGTTGACGTATTCCTCGGTGTCGGGGTCTTTCGTCGAGAGTCGTAGCTTCGCCTTAAGCGGCGCGGAGAAGGTTAAGCCCTTCTCGACGCACTCGCTAATGGAATAGCGCGGCTTGTCGATATAGTAACTGACGAAGTCGAGGCGGTAATTTTCCTTATTGTCGTAGATCGGGAAATTGCTCTCGAAAACCTGTTGGAGCCCTTTCATCTCGCGCTCGCCGGGGAGCGCGTCCAACTGGAGGAAATCGTCGAACGACGCTTTCTGGACGTCGAGCAAATCCGGCACGTCGAGCGCCGATTGAATCTTACCAAACGATATTCTTCCGTTTATTTTCCGCTCCAAAGTTTACCTCGCTTTTAATAATAGCGTCTAAACACATACGTCGCGCGTAGGTCGCGGATCGCGTCGGCGTCGGTCGGAACGCGCGTCGCGGCGGCGCTATGGGCGTCGCTCGTCGTCGCGGTTCGTTTAAACGCCGAAAAACCGTAAACGGTACAAAGCGATAAACCAACGCGCCAACGCGTCGGTTTATCACTTCACTACCGATACGGAAACCGAGTGACGGCTCGCCTTACTTAAGCTCGACCGTGGCGCCGGCTTCTTCGAGCTCGGCTTTAACCTTCTCGGCGTCCTCTTTCGAAACGCCTTCTTTCACCGGTTTCGGAACTCCTTCGACGAGCTCTTTGGCTTCTTTCAAGCCCAAGCCCGTGTGGGCGCGAACGGCTTTGATGACGTTGATCTTCTTCTCGCCAAAGGCGGTGAGAACGACGTCGAACTCGGTCTGCTCTTCCTCGG
>WJMR01000017.1 GCA_014727845.1 Ignavibacteriales bacterium | reverse complement strand
TCGATATCCAATAAAACGCATTTGCTCATCGCGCTCGGCGCGGCGCTGGTCGCGTCGGTCGTCGCGGGTTTCGTCGGCTATTCCTACGCGGAAGCCGAAGGGAGCGGAGGAACGCGCAAGCCGGGCGAACCGATCTACGGCGATTCCCTGACGTATCGGATCACCTCGCCGCCGATTCCCGAAGGGGTCGAGTTCTGCGGGGAGGCGGTTCCGCTCGAGGATTTCGAGGTGTACGAGCGCCTCGATCGCGAGATCATCGCGATGACGTTCCTCCACAGCCAAACCATCGGCAACCTGAAGCGCGCCAATCGCTTCTTCCCGACGATCGAACGCATCCTCGCGAAGAACGACGTGCCGAGCGATTTCAAATACCTCGCCGTCTGCGAATCCAACCTAAAGAACCTCGTCTCCTACGCCGACGCGCACGGCTATTGGCAGTTCCTCGAACGAACGGGGGAACGCTACGGTTTGCGGATCGACGACGAAGTGGACGAGCGCTATCACCTCGAGAAATCCACCCAAGCCGCGTGCGAGTATTTGAAGGATTCGCACAAGCGTTATCAGGATTGGACGCTCGCGGCGGCGAGCTACAACGCGGGTCCGAGACGGATCACCGAGGAGCTGCGCGAGCAGAAGGCGACGAACTATTACGACTTGAAGCTGGTGGACGAGACGGCGCGCTACGTGCCGCGCATCGTGGCGACGAAGACGGTGTTCGAGAATCCCGAGAGCTACGGCTTTCACATCCCGCCGGAAGATCTCTACCCCGAGCCGCGCTATCGCGAGATAGAAGTGACGAAAACGATCCCCTCGCTCGTGGCGTTCGCCAAGGAGCGCGGCGCGAGTTACAAGACGCTGAAGTATTGCAACCAGTGGCTCCGGAGCGATCGGTTGACCGTCCGCCAAGGCGAGCGTTACACGATCCTTTTGCCCGAGTAGGGGCGTGGCATTAAACGACCGAATTAGTATATTCCCGTCGTATGCCCGAGATCAACGAATGTTTTGAGTCGCTGTACGTGTCGCCGCAAGACCTCGACGCGTTGTTCGAGCGCGGCTGGCGGCATTTCGGCTCGCTGTTCTATCGCTATGAGAGCGCGCGCCACGACGACGCGGAGTATCGAGTGATGCCCGTTCGAGTGGATCTCGAGAAGTTCTCGCTCTCGAAATCGCAACGGCGAACGTTGCGGCGGAACGAGGATCTGGAGTTTCGGCACGCCGACGCGACGATCGACAAGGAGAAAGAGGATCTCTTCGCGAACCACCGCCGCCGCTTCAAACACTCGCGCCCCGATTCGATTTACGATTTCCTCTCGCCGTTGCCCGCGCTCTATCCGTGTCGGACGCTCGAGCTGACGGCGCGCTCGAACGGGCGTCTCGTCGCGACGAGTTTCTACGATCGCGCCGAGAAGAGTCTATCGGCGGTGTACGCGATGTTCGATTTGGCGGAGAGCCGGCGTCGGCTCGGCGTGGCGACGGCGCTGATGGAAATCGCCCGCGCTATGGAACTGGGTAAAAGGCGCTACTACCTTGGCTACGCCTACTGGGGCGAATCGTTCTACGATTACAAAAAGCAATTCGCCGGGCTCGAATATTACAATTGGCGCGGAACGTGGGCGCCCTACGATCCGAGTTTGGAACCCGCGCCCCGAACTCGCGCGCGAACCGAGCGCGCCCCCGCGAAGAGCGCGTCGAGAGCGGACGCGAGAGAGGCGGGGAATATGTGATATTTTGCCGACCGAGAAAATATGGCTATATTTATTTTACGCGAAAAGGCGCACGGCATACCCGCGAGCATAGGGAGAGAGTTAATAATCGGCGTGGCGCGCCGATGCGTTCCGAGATGACGATTAGACTATTACATAAGGCGAAGGCGGCCCTTCCGTTCGCGTTCGTGTTCGCGACGTTTGTTCTCGCGCCCGACGCCCGCGCGCAAGACCCTCGGGACGACGAATTTAAAACCCACCGCTACGTCCTCACCGGCGAGAACGACGTGTACGTGGAGATGGACCCCGAGTTCCGCGAGTTCCTTCGCTCCTTCCGAAGCGCGCTTTCCAATAAGAACATCGACGAAGTGATGACGATGACGCACTTCCCGTTCGTCAACAAATACGGGATCCGCATTACGCCGGAGGAGTTCGAGGACGAGTTCGAGATGATCTTCCACGAGGAGGCGATTCAGGCGTTTCGGATTACGCTCGACGAGTGGAAAATCGAATACCTCGGCGGCGAGGAAGTCTATCGGAAACGCATCGTCGAATACGACCACTTCACCGACACGCTCGGCTTGGGCTTGGTCGATACGACCGTCTTCCAATTCCAGCTCCGCTATAGTATGGAGTATTACGTCTATTTCACGAGGTACGAGTCGGGGTTGAATTTCAATTTCTATAAAACTCCCGAGGGGGGCTATAAAATCTTCAGCGTGGATTTGGTGGACGTTGAGAAGGAAGAAATGGCGAAGGAAGCCGCCGAGGAAAACGAGAACCAACCGCCCGACTCGACGAACGTCTCCGACTCGACGGGAACCGATCTCCCTCCGCCCCAACCGTAACTTACCCAAACAATAAGCGTTACGCCATAAAAAAAGCCGCCGAATTCTCTCGACGGCTAACGCGAATCGTCGTTCGTGAATGGAGGGCTCGCTACCCGCGAATAATCGCCAGCAACTCTTCGGTCTTCGCCTTCATCAGCTTCTCGTCGCCTTTCGCCTCCACGTTCAGTCGGAGGATCGGTTCGGTGTTGGACTCGCGGAGGTTGAAGCGCCAGTCGTCGTATTCCACGCTCACGCCGTCCAGTTCGTCGAGTTTTCCGTCCGAGTATTTCGTCTTGATCTCGGCGATTTTGGCTTTCGGATCGGCGATGCGCGAGTTGATCTCGCCCGAGCACGGATACTTCGCGATCATTTCGCCGACCAGCTCCGAGAACTTCTTATTCTCCTCGGTCATCAGCTGGAGCGCGAGCATGAACGGCAACAAGCCGCTGTCGGAGTAGGCGTTGTCGCGGAAATAGTGATGCGCGCTCATCTCGCCGCCGTAAATCGACCCGATTTCGCGCATCTTGTGCTTCATAAACGCGTGCCCGCTCTTCGATTCGACGGGCTCGCCGCCCGCCTCGCGAACGATCTCGACCGTGTTCCAGACGAGCCGCGGGTCGTGGACGATCTTCTCGCCGGGGTATTGCTTGAGGATCGACTTGGCGAGCAACCCGACGACATAGTAGCCCTCGACGAACTCGCCGTTCTCGTCGAAGAAGAAGCAGCGATCGTAGTCGCCGTCCCACGCCACGCCGAGATCGGCGCCGTGCTTGCGGATCGCCTCGGCGGTCGGGACGCGATTTTCCTCGATCATCGGATTCGGCACGCCGTTCGGAAACGTCGGGTCCGGCTCGTGGAACATCTTGATCATCTCGATAGGTAGCTCGGCTTCCATCTTGTCGAGAATCGGGCCGGCGCAACCGTTGCCGGGATTAACGACCACGCGATAGGGCTTCATCTTTTTCGGATCGTAGAACTTGCGGAGGTTCGCGAGGAATTCGTCGCTAATGTCGCGCTCGGTTACCGCGCCCTTCTTTTCCGCAAGCGGACCGAAATCCTCCTTCAAGATCAGCTCCTCGATATCCGCCAAGCCGCTGTCGTAGCCGATGGGCGCGCTGCCTTTGCGGACGAATTTCATGCCGTTATATTCGGGCGGATTGTGGCTCGCGGTTATCATCGCGCCGCCGTCGGTGTCGAGATGCGAGGCGGCGTAATAGACCATCTCGGTGCCGCACAGCCCGATGTCGATCACGTCCGCGCCCGAGTCGGTTATTCCCTCGCTCAACTTCTTCGCCATTCGCGGGCTACTCTCGCGCACGTCGCGCCCGACGACGATACTCTTCGCGTCGAGATAGGTTGCCAACGCCCTTCCGATCTTATACGCCAACGCCTCGTCGAGCTCGTCGGGCACTTTCGCTCGGATGTCGTACGCCTTAAAACCGGGAATCTTAGCCATTGCCGCTTCCTTTCTATCTATAATAAGTATTAATCGTCAATACGTATCAGTCGTCGCTTGTTCGACGCGCCGCTTGTTCGACGGGGGATGTTCGACGGCAAAATAGAGCATGGGCGGGAGTTTTCCAAGCCGCGACCCTCGGGTTCGACCTCCGACCGTCGGGTCGTATTTGGCTTATTTTCCGCGGGCGCCGTTTATTGGATAGCATGTTACCGTTTCGTCGATTATCTTACGCCCGGTATTTAACGCAAAGGGTTATATAGAAGTTGATACGAATTCCCGGGCGACGATTCGCCCAATGCAATAACGCCGATTGTCGCGCGCTCTTCGCTCTCGAGGAGGGCGAGCGGCCGAGCGCGTACGGCTACCTCTGCCCCGAGTGTCTCGCGCGCACGCGAACGCACCACGTCGTCCAGTGCTCGAGTTGCGCCACGATCGTCAACTTCGTCGCCGCGCTCGAGAACGAGGAAAAAACGACCTTCGTCGTCGGGAAATGCTCGAACTGCGTCGGCGGCGTCGAGGACGAGCGGGACGTCGCGCCCCTCTATACGGGAGAGTCGTACGCCTGATTCGTAACGATTTCTTTGCTTGACGCGATCGGGACGCGTCGCTATGTTGCATACGACCAATGGGAGAACCGCGATGAAAGCGAAACTCATACCGATAGTGTTCACGACGTTGCTTTTTCACACGGCTTGCGACTATTTCTCGGGCGGCGGCGAGATCGTCGATCCCGATCCCGTCGGCGAATATACCTACGTCGCCTACACGCTCGAAGGGGACGTCGCCGTCGAGGGCTCGATGGATCTCGAATTTACCGAAGGCGACTCCTTGGCGTACATCATGATTTATCCGCCGCCGCCTATGCCCGATTATATGATCGTGGGCGAGTATCGGATCAACGCAGCCGGCGAGGACGGCGCGCCCGACGCGCGCGCGGGTCACCCCGTCGGAGCCGGTCCCGTCACGGGGATGATTTTCGCCGACTCGGCGCATTTCGATCTTGGCTTCACGACGGAGGGTCCGCCGAACCCCGGCGACCATATCGCGCTCGACGCCGAATTCGACGGCGAGGATTTCGTCGGCGAATGGCGACGACTCGGTCTCGAAGGACCGGAGCTTGGCGGATCGTTCGAGTTGCGGAAGAACTAATCGCCGCCGGAACCGAGAACGATTTTCAACGGACGCTTCCCGCTTTGGGGCGTCCGTTTTTTATTGGGTGAAAGTAGAAGAATTTGGGAAAGGGGATTACCGAATGGGGGGACGAATTATTGGATTGTAATACCCGCCGAAATAGCCCATCTTTTGCTATCCTTTTTCTGACGGTGAACGGAGTCGGCGACTATCCCAAAAAAACCGACTCCGCGCATAACAACTTGTGCCTCCTACAAGTGAAGCGGCGGGCGTCAACATTCATAGCGCGGCGCCCGCTTGTTTTTAAGTAGGTTACAACGTCTTCATCTCGCCGTCGCGCCACAACTTCCCTTGGTTCATCGCCGCGACGGGCTTGCCCGTAAAGAGTCGCTTATCGAACGGGGTGTTGCGGGATTTGCTCTTCGACTTCGCCGCGTCGTACGTCCACACCTCGGCAGGATCGATCACGGTCAGGTTCGCCGGTTCGCCCTCGGCGATTTTCGGAATCGGGAGATTGAGGATCCGTCGTGGTCCGAGCGCGAATTTCTCGATCGTCGTCTCGATGGAGAGAACCTTCTTGCCGACCAGCTCCGAAAGCGCGAGGGGCACGGCGGTCTCCAATCCGAGCACGCCGTTCGGCGCGTAGATGAACTCCCGCTCCTTATCCTCGGGCGCGTGGGGCGCGTGATCCGAGGCGATCGCGTCGATCGTGGCGTCCTTCAAACCCTCCAGCGCCGCTTCGAGATCCTCGCGGGAACGGAGCGGCGGATTCATCTTATAGTTCGTGTCGTACGTCTTCACGTCCTCGTCCACCAGCGTAAAGTGGTGCGGCGTTATTTCGGCGGTTACTCTAATCCCGCGCGCTTTCGCGTCACGGACGAGTTCGATCGAGCGCTTGGAGCTGACGTGCGCCACGTGGAAGGCGCCGCCCGTGAACTCGGCGAGCAGAACGCCCCGCGCGACGATTACGTCCTCGGCGACGGTCGGTACGCCGGGTAATCCGTAAATAGTCGAGAAGTAGCCCTCGTTCATCGCGCCGCCCGCCAAGTCGGGATCTTCGCAATGCTCGACGATCGGGACGCCGAACATATTGGAATATTCGAGCGCGCGCCGGAGGAGCGCCGAGGAGGCGACCGCCGCGCCGTCGTCCGAGAAGGCGACCGCGCCCGCTTCGACGAGTTCCGCCATCGGCGAGAGCGCCTCGCCCTTCCTACCGACGGAGACCGCCGCTATCGGGAACGCCTCGGTCAACGAGCCGCGCGCCTTTTCCTTCACCAGCGCGATCGCCTCGGCCGAGTCGATCGCCGGTTCGGTGTTCGGCATATAGGCGACGCCCGTAAACCCGCCGTTCGCAGCGGCGGCGAGCCCCGACTGGACCGTCTCGGCGTCCTCGCGTCCCGGCTCCCGCAGGTGGACGTGCATATCGAAAAATCCCGGCGCGACGATCAACCCTTCGCGGTCGATCACGTCGGCGCCGTTCGCGTCCTCTTCGGTCGTCGTTCCGCCTATGCGACGGATAACGCCTTCCTCGACGAGCAAATCGCCCGTTTCGTCGAGCTTCCGCTCGGGATCGATAAATCGTGCGTTCTTGAAAATCACTTTCATTGTTCGTTCTCCTTCCGCGTCCCCAGGAGGTAGAGGATCGCCATCCGAACGGCGACGCCGTTGGCGACCTGTTGGAGAATAATCTGATAGTCGCCGTCGGCGACGCCCGACGTCATCTCGACGCCTCGGTTGATCGGCCCGGGGTGGAGGATCAACACGTTCGGGTTGTTCTTCTCGATCCGTTCCTCGGTTAAGCCGAAATAGCGATGATACTCGCGAACGTTCGGGAAGTAGCCGCGCGCATGTCGCTCCAGCTGGATGCGAAGGACGTTGAGGACGTCGTTCTCGGCGATCGCCCTATCGATGTCGTGATAGACCTTCACGCCCGTCCGCTCGATGCCGCGCGGTATCATCGTCGAGGGACCGCACACCGAGACGTTGGCGCCCATCGCCTGCAAGCCGTACACGTTCGAGAAGGCGACGCGGCTGTGGGCGATATCCCCGACGATGCAGACGTTCAGTCCTTCGACGCGCCCGAGCTTCTCTTTGATGGAAAAGATGTCCAGCAGCGCTTGGGTCGGATGTTCGTGCGTACCGTCGCCCGCGTTGATGACGCGGGATTTGGCGACGCGCGTGAGATAGAGCGGAACGCCCGCCGAGGCGTGGCGAACGACGATCATATCGACCTTCATCGCCTCGATGTTCCGCACCGTGTCGCGGAACGTCTCGCCTTTCCCGACGCTCGAACCCGAAACGGAGAAGTTCACCGCGTCGGCGGAGAGGCGTTTCTCGGCGAGTTCGAAGGAGATGCGCGTGCGCGTGGAGGGTTCGTAGAAAAGGTTGACGACCGTTTTGCCTTGGAGCGTCGGCACTTTTTTGATGGGGCGGTCGAGGACTTGCTTGAACGTGGCGGCGGTCTCGAGTATCAGCTCGATGTCCGATCGGGGAACGCCCCGCAAGCCCAAGAGATGATTGCTTGATAGCGACATAATGAGTCCGTTACGTGGTGGGTGTCGTGTCCACTAAATAAATGGCGTCCTCGCCGTCGTGCTCTTTTACTCGGACGCGCACCTCTTCGTTGGCGGAGGTGCGGACGAGTTTGCCGACGAAGTTCGGGGCGATTGGCAACTCGCGATGACCGCGATCGACGAAAACGCAGAGCCGCACCGAGCCGGGGCGCCCGTAGTCCATCACCGCGCAGAGCGCCGAGCGCGCCGTCCTTCCCGTGAAGAGGACGTCGTCGATCAGCACGACGTTCTTCTCGGAGATGTCGAACGTGATATCGGTGACGGAGACTTCGGGCTGCTTGAGCCGGGTGTTGAAATCGTCGCGATAGAGCGTCACGTCGATGGCGCCGAGGGGCACGTCCGCTCCCTCGATTTTCTCGATCGCCTCGTGGATCCGCTTGGCGAGGAACTCGCCGCGCGTCCGCATACCGAGCAGCACGAGATCGTCCGTGCCGCCGTTCGCGTCAACAATCTCCGTGGCGATGCGCGTCACCATCCGACGCATGCCCGCGTCGTCGGTGAGGGTTTCTTTAACGTTCATACAGGGCGTCCTTATTCGTTGCGCCGCGAGACGACGAGATCGCGAGACGACGAGATCGCGAGACGACGAGATCGCGCGGCGGCGTGAAAGATTGACGCTAATCTAATGGATTTGTTCTTCTTTGCAAAGCGGGAAGGCGCCCGTTTGCAAAGCGGGAAGGCGCCCGAGGCGAGCGGCGGCGGCGCGGAGAAAGTCGGCGAACGCGGGGACGACGTTTAGCCGCCCATAAGCTCGAACTCGTCGCCCTCGCGCGCGGGGAAAATCTCGAGCGCGGAATCGGGGTGGGCGTCGCGGAGATAGGCGACCGCCTCGTCGCGCAGCGTCTCGATTTGGAAGTCGTCGTTCTCGGGCGCGTGGTGGAAGAGCGCGAGTTTCTTCACGTCGGCGCGGACGGCGATATCGACGCCGACCGTTCCGGACGAGTGTCCCCAGTCGATCCGCTTCCGCTCCTCCTCGCGCGAGTAGTGGGCGTCGAAGATCAGGACGTCGGCGCCTTTGAAGAATTCGACTTGCCGCTCGATCGTTTCGTCGTCGAGACCGTTGTACTCCGAGTCGCTCGCGTACACGAACGACGCGCCGTCGGCGTCCATCCGGAAGGCGTAGGATTTGCCGGGGTGCTTCAGCTCGGTGTTGGAAATCGTCGCGTCGCCGACGGTGAAGGAGGCCTCGGGGTCGAGCCGGGTAAAGTTCTTCTTCGATTGCATGTAGTTCATCGAGACGGGGAAGAAGCGGAAATCCTGTTGCCCCATAAAGCGCTCTTTGAGATGCGCGTGGGGGGAGTAGAAATTCATCTCCACGTCGGGCAGATACGCGGGTACGAAGAAGGGGAACCCTTGAATGTGATCCCAATGGGTGTGGGTCATAAAAATGTGGAGCGGGAGTTTGCCGTCGCGTCGGGGCGCGCCGACGAGCGTTCCGCCCAAGGCGCGGGCGCCGCTGCCGAGATCGAAGATGTAAATGTCGTCGCCGACTCTCGCCTCCACGCACGGCGTGTTGCCGCCGTAGGGTTTACCCAAACCGCCCTCGAGTCCGTCGATAAACGCCTCGCGCTTCTCCTCGGTCGAGACGTCGGTCTCGGCGGCTTTCGCCAAAACGCGTCGGAGTTTCGACCGATAATCGTTCGCGTCGGCGGGCGTCGGGAGCGATCCTCGCACTCCCCAAAATCGAAGGATCATCGCGGTGTCCTCGTATGCAATCGGTTGCGTGTGTGTGCGGCGTCGCGCGCGTCGTTTCACGCGGACGCGGTGATCTGTTCTATAATCGGATAATAATACGAAAACTTAACGGCGGGCGGCGTGGTTTTCGTCGCTATTCGGTTGTCGCGAAACGACGACGCAACTGTCGCCGTCGGAGAAGGGCGCTATAGGTTTCGCGATTTCCGCGCCTCGTCGAGCTTCTCGTTTTTGCGGAGTGACTCGTCTTCAAGCCGCTTCTTGTAGTCGGCGATCCGATCCATCAACGCTTCGTCGGAGGCGGCGACGATTTGCGCGGCGAGGATGCCGGCGTTCTTCGCTTGGTTGATGGCGACGGTGGCGACGGGCACGCCGCCGGGCATCTGCGCGATGGAGAGGAGGGAGTCCAACCCTTCGAGCGATTTCAGTTTCACGGGAACGCCGATAACGGGCAACGGCGTGTGGGCGGCGGTCATACCGGGTAAGTGCGCCGCGCCGCCCGCGCCCGCGACGATAACTTTCAAGCCGCGTTCGCGCGCCGTCTCGGCGTATTCCGCCATCCGCTTCGGCGTCCGATGGGCGGAGACCACGTTCATTTCGTAGCCGACGCCGAGTTCCTCGAGGACGTCCGCCGCGGCTTGCATCGTCGGGAGATCGGAGTCGCTACCCATAATCACGCCGACCACAATTCGTTCGCTCATAGCTATAGCCGTATTTGTTTTTCGATTGCGCGCGCTTTCCGCAACGCGCCGTTTACCGTTTCGCCCAAGACGGTTACGTGCCCCATCTTCCGTCCGATCCGCGAGGCGTCTTTGCCGTACACATGCAGGGCGGCTTTGGGATCGGCGAGGGCGGCGGCGTAGTCGTCGGGCGTGCCGGCGCCCTCGCGTTTGCCGAGGAGGTTGATCATCACGGCGGCGGGGGCGACGAGTTCGGCGGAGCCGAGGGGCAAGCCGAACGCGGCGCGCGCGTGGTTCTCGAATTGCGAGGTCCGGCACGCCTCGATGCTATAATGCCCCGAGTTGTGGGGACGCGGCGCCATCTCGTTAACGAGCGCCTCGCCGGATTTGGTCAGGAACGTTTCCACGCCGAATATGCCGTAGCCCTTGACCGCCTCGACGGCGGCGAGCGCTATCTCGGCGACGCGCTTGCGCTTGGCGGCGGAAATATCCGCCGGCGCCTTAACGATATGACAGATGTGATTCTTCTGCACCGTCTCGACGATCGGATACACGGCGGTCTCCTTGGGCGTCCTCGCGATCATCACGGCGGGCTCCATCGCGAAATCGACGAACGCCTCGGCCATCAAGCCGGCGCCCCTGCCCGCGAGTTTCTCTAATCCTTTCCGGAACTCGCGCTCGTTGCCGACGAAGGCGTTGCCGTAGCCGTCGTAGCCCATCGTGCGGGATTTCAGCAAGAACTTCCCGCCGAGCTTCTCGGCGATCGAGCGGTAGTCGGCGTCGTCGGGGACGTCGATAAACTCGGCGACGGGAACGCCCGCGTTGCGCAACGTCCGCTTCTGGACGAGCTTATCTTGAATGCGCTCGATGACGGCGGGCGAGGGGACGACGGGCGCGCCGTGCGCCTCGACGTAGCGGAGCCGATCGGCGGCGATGAATTCGTTTTCGAGCGTGACGACGTCGGATATCTTCGCGAGCTTCTTAAGCGCGTCGTCGTCCTCAAAGGAACCGACGAAGTCGAGTTTCGTCAAAATTCCCGCAGGCGAGTCGGGTTTCTTCTCGACGACGGCGACCCGAAACCCGAGCCGATACGCCTCTTGGGCGGTCATCTTGGCGAGTTGACCGCCGCCTAAAACGCCGAGCGTCGGCGTTCCGCTTTTCGTTTTGCGCATTATGGTTTCCGTTCCGAAAAACCGCTAACTTACCAAATAGCCGAACAAACGGAAAGCGAGACGAAAGGGAGTTCGGGAACGGTTTTTATATTTTTGTTGAAATTAAAATTTATTATATTAAAAGAAAACGATGGGGATTATGCGGCTAAGTACATATATCGGCGCAATTATTGTCGTTTGCGCGTTTACCCTCTCCGCTCAGAGCGACGGACCGGACGGGTTTGTCGGCGTGCCGTGGGGCGCGACCTTCGAAGAAGTAAAAGAGATTATGAGCGAGCGGGGCGAGACGACGTTCTACCGAGAGCAGGACGCGGGACCGCGCGCAAAGGAATACACCTTCCATTTCGGAAAATTCGCCTACGCGGACGTGAGTTTGTGGCGGTTCTTGGTGGATAACGATTACGGTTTCTATTCGGCGACGGTGGTGATCGACAAGCGTCCCGAATACACCTACATCGCCGAGGATTTCCGACGAAACCTGACGGATAAATACGGCGACCCCGACGCGGATACGGGCGACTGGATCTTCTACTCGCCGGCGTCCGCCGAGCCCGTCGTTCGGATATCGCTGACCGAGTTTAACGATTTCATTCAGTTGCGCTACCACAATATGCGCATACCGAGTATGATCAACGGCGAGGAGTTGCTCGACGGCGCCGCCGACGCTCCGCATCGAGATTTTTAACGCGACGATTGCGCGCGAACCGCCGGGGCGCGCCGCGACCGCCGCGGATGAGTTTACACATATAAGTAACCGTTCGCGAGCAACAACAAACGAAGGAGTAGCTATGAAAGCGTTTCTGAAGGCGACGGTCCTTACGGGAGTCGTCTTAGGTATGGTCGGGTGCTACGGGGGAGACGTCGATCGACCGGACTTCCCGGGCACGAAAGAAGGGGCGAAAGAATTAGTTAAGCGGTTCGTCGAAGAGGGCGCCGATTACCGCGCGTTGACGCTACAGCTTAAACCCGCCGACGAGGATTACGAGACGTACTTCGTCGAGAGCGTCGTCCCGATAGCCAAGAAAAATTACTACTCGCAAATCTGGTTCCCGCCGGAATCCGCCTTTAAGCCGATGGGGGAAGGCGAAACCGAAGTGTTGCTGTTCGACGCCACGCTCGAAGAGCTGCAGAACAACACCGGGCAGGCGCCGCGTTATCCCGAAGGATACGATCAAATCGCGCATCTCATCAAAGGCAACCCCACCATTTATATGTTCGAGTTTGTGCGTCCCGGCGAAACCGAGGGCACCAAGCACGACGGACTGGTTTATATCAACGACCATTGGGCGATGTTCCCTTCGCCGTGGCGGTTTGTCGAGGAATAATCTAATCGGTTTGTTTTCGTTAAGGCAAGAAAAAAGCCCGTCGAAACGACGGGCTTTTTATGTACGGGGTGGCTGTGAGAGCTTATCGACAATAGCGTTGTTTCTCTCTTGCGGCTTCTTCGTTGCCGAGATCGGCGGCGACGCCGAAATCCAAACACCCCGCCTCGGTTTCGCCGAGCGCGTATTTTGAGAATCCCCTGAAGTAATACGCTTCCGCGTCGTCGGGCTTCAATTCGATAGCGCGGTCGAGATCGCGGACGGCGGCGGCGGGATCGCCGAGCTGAATCAGCGCCTTGCCGCGATAGCGCCACGCCTTCGCCAGCTTGGGATTGATCTCGAGCGCGTCGGAGCAATCGGCGAGCGTTCCGCGATAATCCTTCATAAAGTAGAGCGTGATCGCCCGATGTAGATACGCCTCGTAGTAGCCGGGACCGTTTTCAATCGCCAGCGTAAAATCTTCGACCGCCCCTCGGTTGTCGCCCATATAACCCTTCGCCATGCCGCGGTAGAAATACAACTCCTCGAAAGTCGGATGCGTTTCAATCGCGTTCGAGAAATCGGCGACGGCGCCGGCGTAGTCTCGACGATCCAACTTCTCCAGACCGCTCTTGAATCCCGAGTTGGGAGAGTAGGCGGATGGTTCGTCCATAAATGCGAGTTCCCCTCCCGCCGGCAGAGCTCTGCCCTGCCCAAACGATGCGACCGTTCCGGCCACAATCGCTATCAAAATAAGTAGTCGATGATATCTCATCGTAGTTCTCCCCGAATATTCTTCCTTAAATCGCGGAACTATGGATAAGTTAGCGCGCGTTACTGTGCGCATTATTATCGGTTCCGCGCCGCTCGAGTTTACCCCGAAGTAACAAAAACTTCGGTCGCTCTCGCGGTTCCACAGCCGTCCGGCTTGCGCCGGATATTCCCGTAATAAGGCGCGACTCCTCTTGTTCTCTCCCCGATATCCGCGAATGAAGAGGAGTCGGACCTATGTATGACTTACGCCGTTTCCACAACCATCCGAACTCGCGCTCGATCGCCGGTCTCCCCGGACAGTAATGGCGACGAGGGCTTGTTCGAACCCAGCGTATGGCTTCTCTCGTTTTCGAATCGCCGCTCCCGTTCTCTCCCCTGTGAGCGAACTTGGAGCGTCGTTCCGAAAAATCATTTTGTCGATGAACATGTTTCGTTCTTGTTACAACACTAATCTAACGCATCAAGCCGCCGGAATCTGTAGCGCATTTCCGCATCCGCGTGTCGTATTTCCGGCGACCCTCGCGTCGTTTTTTCGTAGATTGCCGGTATGGATCTCCTATATATAATAGGTAGCGGAACGTCGTGAGCGCGTTGGAGAAGCCCGTCGGATCGCTTAAGGAAGTCGGGAGCGCGCGGGAAAAGGCGTTTCGGGAAGTCGGCGTCGAGACCGTCGGCGACCTCCTTCGGTTCTTCCCGACGCGCCACCTCGATCGCGCCACGTCGCTCGACGCCGCGCAAGCGTGGACGCGACTCGTCGAGGGATTCGAGGGCGAGATGACGATCGTCGGCGAGGCGGTTGATATGAAAACCAAATACCCGCGCAGACGCGAGATGCTCCAAGTCGCCTTCGCCGACGAGAAGGGCGTCTTCGAGGCGGTCTGGTTCCGAGGCGCGAAGTTCGTGAAGCCCAGAATCGAGATCGGCGAGTGGTACGCCGTCGGCGGAAAACCCTCCGATCCGAAGCGAGGCGTCCTTCAATTCGCCCACCCCGATTTCGAGCGGATGACCGACGACGAATCTAAACGCTACCACACGGGCGGATTGATTCCCGTCTATCCCAAGCCGCGTGCGCTGAAGGAAGGATACCTCGGCGAGTTCTCGTTGCGGCGGATCATCAAGGACGCGCTGGACCGATACGGCGACGAGATCGAAGAGACGCTACCGCGCGAGATTCTCGAACGACGCGAACTGCCCGACTTGGCGCGCTCGATTCGCGACGTCCACTTTCCCGAAAGCCGCGAGGCGCTCGATGCGGCGACGCGACGACTCAAATACGAGGAGTTGTTCGAGTTCGAGTTGGCGGCGGCGCTCAAGCGCGGCGAGGCGAAAGGGCGGGCGGGGATCGCCCACAAAGCGCGCGCCGAAGAGTTGCGCGCCTTCGTCGAAACCCTCCCCTTCGAGTTGACCCCCTCCCAGCGCGAGGCGTTTAAGGCGATCTACGACGATCTGCGAGCGCCGCGACCGACGCATCGCCTGCTCCACGGCGACGTCGGTAGCGGAAAGACCGTCGTCGCGCTCTTGGCGGCGTTCGTCGCCGTCCAAAACGGATACCAAGTCGCCTTTATGGCGCCGACGGAGATTCTCGCCGCCCAACACTTCCAAACCATCGAGACGCTCCTCGATCCCTACCGCCGCGCCTCGGGCGATCCGATTACCGTCGCCTTCGCCGCCGGGGGCGTCAACGCCCGCGCCCACCGCGCCTCCCGCGAGATGATCCGCTCGGGACACGCGAAAATCGTCGTCGGAACGCACGCCCTCTTCGAGGAGTCGGTCGAGTTCGCCAACCTAGGCTTGGCGATTGTGGACGAACAACACCGCTTCGGCGTTCGCCAACGACTCGATCTCAGAAAAAAAGGAACGGCGCCGGACCTCCTCGTCATGTCCGCCACGCCCATCCCGCGCACGCTGGCGATGACCCTCTACGGCGACCTCGACGTCGCGGCGATCAAGCGTTCGCCGAAGGGGCGCCGACCGATCGTCACCGCCGTCAGAGGCGAGAACGCGCTCCCCGCCGTGTACGAGTGGGTCGCCGAACGCGCCAAGGCGGGCGTGCAATCCTACCTTGTTTTTCCGCTCGTCGAGGAGTCGGAAAAGCTACCGCTCAAGTCCGTCGTGAAGGAATACGAATCGCTCGTCGCCACGCGGCTCAAGGGGCTGCGGACGGGGCTCCTCCACGGCAAGATGAAGTGGGAGGAGAAGGAGGAGGCGATGAGAAAATTCGCGGCGGGGGAATACGACGCGCTCGCGACGACGACCGTCGTGGAGGTGGGGGTGGACGTGCCGACGGCGAACATAATGATCGTCCACAACGCCGAGCGATTCGGACTCTCGCAACTGCACCAGTTGCGCGGGCGCGTCGGGCGCGGAAAGGAAAAGGGCTACTGCGTCTTGATCGCCGACGACCGAATCGTCGCCGACCTCGAGCGCGAGTTGCCCCCGCTCGAAACGGCGAGCGCGGCGGAGCTGGACCGCTATCGCGCGGCTATTCGGATGCGCGCGATGATCGAAGAGCGAGACGGATTTAAGATCGCCGAGATCGATTTGAAGCTTCGCGGACCCGGGGACTATTTCGGCGTGAGGCAGAGCGGGGCGCCGCAATTTCGGTTCGCCAATCTCCGCGAGGATTTCGCGACGCTCGAAGCCGCGAAGGAGGACGCGTTCGCTTTGGCGGAAAAGGATCCCGGGTTGCGCTCGCCCGAGCACGCCGCGCTTCGGCGTTCGTTCGCGAAACGCGCGCATGAAAAGTTGGAGGTTGCCGGAGCGGGGTAGGGGTTAGTTCGCCGCTTATCGTTTGTCGTCGCCTTTGCCGTTTCCGCACACGCACGCTTCGTCCAAGTCGAGCGCGTGAACGATGTCGAGCTTGAGGTTCGTCGGCGCGTGCGCCCGTTTCAGTCGCGACTTGAGGGCGTTCTTGGTCGTCACCTGCACAACGTATTCCCTTCGGCAGGCGGGGTCTTCGTCCGAGAGGGTGATGAAGATCGACTTCTGCGCCGGGCATGATACTTCGTTATCCGCCAACGCGGTGAAGAACGATAAATAGGTGTCGTCTAATTCTTTCATAGGCGTTCCCCTCTTCGCGTTAGGATCCTTTTGCGTCCACGCGGAAGCCGCGTTCGCTCGCGTATTCCTTTAAGGCGGCGTAGAGCGTTTTCCGCGCGCGGTGCAAACGCGAGCGCACCGTGCCGACGGGGGCGTCGATAAACTCGGCGATCTCGTCGTAGGAGAATCCCTCGAGATCCGCCAGAATCACCACCGTTCGGAAATCGTCGGGTAGCGATTCGATCGCCTCGTTGAGTTCGTCGTCGAGAAGCGAATCGAAAATGTCCTTCTCCAGATGCGCGTCGTCGGTCGAGGAGGCCTTCACGCTCTCGTAGAAATTCTCCACGTCCTCGTAATCGACTTTGTCCGGCTGACTCGCGTTCTTCCGATACTGATTTATGAACGTGTTTTTCATAATACGGAACAACCACGCCTTGCAATTAGTTCCTTGCTCGAACTTGTCGAAGAACCGATAGGCGCGCATATACGTCTCCTGCAAGAGGTCGTTCGCCTCGTCGGAGTCGCGAGTCATTCGGAGAGCGAAATTGTAGAGCGCGTCCATATGGGGGACGGCTTCTCGCTCGAAATCGGCTTTCAGAGCCGCGTCGTGCATACGCCTCGTGTGTTCTTGTTTCGATTCGTCCGACCGCGTCGTTGCGTCGCCCGGAGCGCGGTCGAGGGATAAAATACCAAATCCTACCGAATTATTAAACCGTTTCGGACGGCGCCTTCGCCCGTTTTGAAATCGATCACGAAGCCGTTGACGACGACGGCGCGAACGTCGCCGTTCTCTCGGATCGTTAGATCGGCGCGGCGCTTCACGGCGGTCTCGAACGGCTCGCGGCGGCGTTCGAGCAGCGTCACGGTTATCGGTTTCGGCGAGGGTCCCTCCTTCACGTTCTCGCCCTCGAGCCGGACGGCGGTTACGCCCGCGCGCAACAGCGAATCGACGTCGAGCGTCTCCAGCTCCTCGAGCGACGAGATCGTCTTCTCGGACACCGCGCCCGGCTCGATCGTCATACCCGTCGCGTCGAAGACTTCCAGCGCGCGTTCGTCCGAGAGGTCGCCGACCGCCAACGCCTCGGAGACGACGTAAGATTCGGTCGCGTTGTTGTAATTCCTTTCTTCACGATTGACGCCGACGTCCGCGCGGAACTCGCCTTTCGCGACGCGCGCCGTTCCGCCCGTTATTAAGAGATGGAACAGGTCGTCGTCGTTCATCGGCAATCGGTCGTAGCGGTCGGTCGGATAGTCGTCCACGCGGCCGTCGATAATCGCGTCGAAGGCGGCGAGGTAGGCGACGAAGTTCATCCGTCGGGCGATCTCTCGCTCCGGGTCGCCGGGATGGGCGCCCGACTCGATCAGGATCGTCGCCGCGCCCTTGGCTTGGAAGGCGTCGCCGAACGCGCGCGATTCATAATCGTCGTTGTATTTGCCGATCCCGTCGGGTATGCGCGTCTCGAGCGCCTCGATCATAATCGAGATCAGCCGCGTCGCCCGTTTCCGGTTCTCGTTCCACTCCTTCGCCTCGTTGAAGGCGGGCGCGAGGAAGGATATCGTCGCTTGCGTCGCGGGGTCCTTCTCGCCCGCGGCGTAGCGGGATTTCTGATCGTGCAAGTTGAACGCGTAGTCGGGTTGGATTTCAAGAAACGCCGACATTAACGAGCGCGCCTCGGGCGTGGCGAGCGTCGCGGCGTCCCGGTTCAGATCGATATCCATCGCGTTGCGTCGCGTAAAGCGTTCCGCGCCGTCGGGGTTGACCATAATCATCGCGTAGATGGTCGTCTCGGCGAGCAGCTTCCGTCGGAACTCGTCGAACTCGTCCTCGGCGAGCAGGAAGTTGAAGAAGTCGAACGTCGCGCGCGTCGCCGTCGGCTCGTCGCCGTGCATCTGCGTCCACATAAAAATTGTCGTCGGACCCTCGCCGATTTCGGCGATCGACAGCGAGCGCCCCTCGACCGATTTGCCCGCGGGGTGGACGGTTACGCGGTCGTCCTCGCCGAGCGCGTCGATCAGCGGGAGGATGTCCGCGTGCTTGAATCGTCGGTGTTCGAGCGTGGGTTCGCGGTAGCGGTCGTACGCCTCGGCGACGCTATCGACGAACGCGTTGGGTTGCGCCATGCCAAATCCCGAAAGTAATACGAAAAACAGAACGATTTGCGTCTTCATCGCGTTATGATTTGTGAACAATACCTATCGAATAAAATACGCAAAAATATAGGAGCGATAAAATGGAAAACCGTAAGCTTGCCTTGGGCGACGCCGCGCCCGCCTTCGAGTTACCCGCGACCGACGGTAAGACGTACTCGCTCGACTCGTTCAAGGACGCGACGGCGCTCGTCGTCATATTTAGCTGCAACCACTGCCCCTACGTGAAAGCGTACGAAGATCGGATCGTCGCGTTGCAAGAGGAGTTCGGCGCCCGAGGCGCTCGGTTTGTGGCAATAAACGCCAACGACGCCGTCAGTCATCCCGACGACTCGTTCGACGAGATGAAGGAACGCGCGTCGGAGAAGCGCTTCAACTTCCCGTATCTTCGCGACGAATCGCAGGAGACGGCGAAGGCGTTCGGCGCCTCGCACACGCCCGAGCTCTTCGTCTTCGACAAGGAGCGGAAGCTCGCCTATATCGGTAAGATCGACGACAACTGGAAGGAGCCGGAGGCGGTGAAGACGCGCTATCTGAAGGAGGCGCTCGAAGAGTTGGTCGAGGGGAAGGAAGTCTCCGTGCCCGAGACGCACGCGATCGGTTGCACCATCAAGTGGAAGTAAGGCGCGAGGCGTCCGCCTTTACCCGCCCCGAGTCGTTCGTTCGGCTCGGGGTTTTTTGACGCCGAGGAAATTTCTATATTGGCGGATTGTTAACGACCCTTCACACTCGCTACACCCGGGAGCCGTATGAGCGTCGCCGACGAATCCAAACCGTTTAAACCGTACATCTCCGCCGCGCAATCGGTCGCGGAGTTCACTCCCAAGGCGACGATCTTAGGCGCCGCGTTCGGGATTATCTTCGGCGCGGCGACGGTCTATCTCGGCTTGAAGGTCGGGCTCACCGTCAGCGCCTCGATTCCCATCGCCGTCTTGTCGATCGCCGTCTTCAAGCGGCTCGGGAAATCGACCATCCTCGAAAACAACATGGTGCAGACGGTCGGCTCGGCGGGCGAGTCGGTCGCCTCGGGCGTCGTCTTCACCATCCCCGCGCTCCTCTTCCTCGAAGGGGGGATCGACTACTTCCGCTATTTCCAAATTCTCGTATTGGCGTTGGCGGGCGGGCTCATCGGCGTGCTCTTTATGGTGCCGCTCCGTCGCTCGCTCATCGTCAAGGAGCACAAGACGCTCCCGTATCCCGAGGGGACGGCGTGCGCCGACGTGCTGGTGGCGGGCGAGAAGGGGGGCGGCTTGGCGCGGAAGGTGTACCTCGGCTTGGGGCTCGCCTTCGTCTATAAGGTTCTCATGTCGGTCGTCGGGTTGTGGAAGGAGCTGCCGGGCTACGTCTTCGGGCGCAAGTCGGCGTTGCCAAACGCGACGATCAACGCGGACGTCTCGCCCGAGCTACTCGGCGTCGGCTACATCGTCGGACCGAAGATAGCCGGCGTGATGGTTTCCGGCGGCGTGCTTTCGTGGATCGGCTTGATCCCGCTCATCACGCTGATGGGCGACCATATGTCGTCGGTGTTCCCGCCCGGCTCGAAGCTAATTTCCGAGATGTCGCCGATAGAAATCTGGAGCTCCTACATCCGCTACATCGGCGCGGGCGCGGTAACGTTCGGCGGCGTGGTAACGCTCGTCAAAACGCTGCCAACGATCGTCAACGCGTTCAAGGATTCCTTCGGCGATCTCAAGGAGAGCCGCTCGGGCGCCGGGGAAACGAAACTCCGCACGGAACGAGACATCCCCCTCTCGGTCGTCCTCGTCGGCGGCGCGGCGCTCGTCGTCTTTATGGCGGTTCTTCCCTCCATCCCCGCTAACTTCCTCTCGAGCGTGATGATCTTCCTGTTCGGATTCTTCTTCGTCACCGTCTCCTCGCGCATCGTCGGCTTGATCGGCGTTTCGAGCAATCCGATCAGCGGTATGACGATCGCGACCTTGATGGCGACCGCGCTCGTTTTCGTCGGCGTCGGGTGGACGGGGGACGCGTATCAGCCGATCGCCTTGGCGGTCGGGTCGATCGTCTGCATAGCGGCGGCGAACGCGGGAACGACCTCGCAAGATTTGAAGACGGGCTTTCTCGTCGGCGCCACGCCCAAGCGGCAGCAGATCGGTTTTATGATCGGCGTCGTCGTCTCCTCGCTTGTCGTCGGCGGCACGCTCCTACTGCTTAACGACGCAATCGGCATCGGCGCCGTGACGGCCGAACACCCGAAGCCGCTCCCCGCGCCGCAAGCCACGCTTATGGCGACGATCATCAAGGGCTTGCTCAGTCAGGATCTGCCGTGGGGCTTGGTGCTCGTCGGGATGGCGCTGGCGGGCGTGATGGAGCTGGCGGGCGTTCGCTCCCTCCCCTTCGCCGTCGGGGCGTACCTGCCTCTCTCGACGACGGCGCCCATCTTCGTCGGCGGTATGATTAAATGGTTCGTCGAGAAGCGCTCGACCGGCGCCTCGGAGAGCGAGATCGGACCGGGCGCGCTGTTCGGGTCGGGCTTAATCGCGGGCGGCGCCCTCACGGGCATCCTCCTCGCGGCGCTCGTCGCCCTCCCGATCGGGACGAACGCGGACGGCTCCGACTATACGCTCGTGGACGCGCTTCACCTCGGCGTCGGCGAACGACTCGGCGCCTTCGGGGATCTCCTCACCGTCGTCGTCTTCGGCGCCCTCGGCTACGCTCTCTACCGTTTCGCGACCAAACGGAACGGCGCCCCGCCTTCGACGATCGGGAAATCGAAAAAGATGTAACTAATGGATAGTTAATTGTTGTATAACTAATAATTAAAGCTTGAAAGGATAGCGACTATGGGAAACATATTAGGCGGACTCAAACCGAAATTGGTCTGGGATATTTTCGAGGAGATGTGCAAGTATCCGCGACCTTCCAAACACGAGGAAAAGGTTGTTGATTACGTGATGAAGTGGGCGGACGAACATAAGTTCGCGACCGTCCGCGACAAGGCGGGCAACATCGTCGTGAAGGTTCCCGCCACGCCGGGCTTGGAGAAAAAGGCGACCGTCGTTCTGCAGGGGCACCTCGACATGGTTCCCGAGAAGAACAAGGAGACGCAATTCGATTTTCTGAAGGACGAGATCCGTCCGCTGATCGACGGCGAGTGGGTGACCGCCGACGGGACGACGCTCGGCGCCGACAACGGAATAGGCGTCGCCGCGGGTATGGCGGTCGCGCTCGACGAGAGCGTGGAGCACGGTCCGCTCGAACTCTTGATGACCCTCGACGAGGAGACGGGGCTCACGGGCGCGCAGGGGCTCGAATCCGGCATGCTCGAAGGGAAGACGCTTCTCAACCTCGACTCCGAAGAGGACGGCGCCCTTTTCATCGGATGCTCGGGCGGCTTGGATACGCGCGGTAAACGGAGCGTCCAACTCGAAGACGTCGCCGACGGCGCGCTCGGTTACGAGATTATCGTCAAAGGGCTCAAGGGCGGGCACAGCGGTCTGGAAATCCAAAAGCAACGCGGCAACGCGATTAAGATACTCGGACGACTCTTGTGGAATTTGACGAAGGACTACGAGGTAGAGCTGTGCGATCTCGAGGGCGGCAACAAGCGCAACGCCATTCCGCGCGAGTCGTCGGCGGTCGTCGCCGTTTCCCCGAACCACGAAACCGCGTTGAAAAAATACGTCGAGGACTACGACAAGATCGTCAAGGCGGAGCTCTCGTCCGTCGATCCGAACGTCGCGATCGAGGCGAAGAAAATCGACGCGCCGGGCAAGCGGTTCGATAAGGCGTCCCGGGACGCCGCGCTCGATCTGATTCAGGCGATCCCCCACGGCGTTATCCGGATGAGCGACGACATGGAGGATATGGTGCAAACCTCGACGAACCTCGCGACGATCAAGTTCGAGGAAGGCGCCGTTCACGTCGGCACGAGCCAGCGCAGCTCGGTCGATTCGGAGATTAAGGCGCTCGGCGATCAAGTGATCTCCTGCCTCCGACTCGCCGGCTTCGAGGTCGATCAAGGCGACGGCTATCCCGGTTGGAAACCGAACGTCGATTCCGAAATAAAGAACATCGTCGCGACCGCGCACGCCGACTTGTTCGACAAGGAGCCGGAAGTAACCGCCATCCACGCGGGTCTCGAGTGCGGCATCATCAAGGAGCGCTATCCCGCGATGGATATGATCTCCTTCGGACCCACCATCGAGGGACCCCACTCGCCCGACGAGCGCGTGAACATAGAGACGGTCGAGCGTTTCTACAAGTTGTTGGTCGAGACGCTCAAGAGAATACCCGACGCGAAGTAGCGTCGCAAAGCGGGCGCCGACGGGAAGGCGCCCGCGCTTTTTTCACTCGCAGGGAAACGCGTTATGACAACCACCGCCAAGGCGGATCGCCCCGCCCCGCCGCCCCTCTATCGTTGGGGCGTGCTCTTCTTCATCTCGATGGCGATGTTCGGGAACTACTACATCTACGACGCCGTCAGCCCGATCGCCGATCTCCTCCAATCGCAACTCGGCTTCACCGACTCCGACGTCGGCATGCTCAACGCGATCTACAGCATACCGAACGTGGTGATGGTGTTGATCGGCGGCATTATCATCGATCGGATCGGCACGAGAATCTCGGTGATCATCTTCGCCGCGCTGTGTCTCGTCGGCGCTATCGTCACCGCCTCCTCGAGCGAGTTCGCCGTGATGGCGCTCGGCAGATTGATCTTCGGGCTCGGCGCCGAGTCGCTCATCGTCGCCGTCACCGCCACCATCGGCAAGTGGTTCAAGGGAAAGGAGCTCTCCTTCGCCTTCGGGCTGAACCTCACGCTGGCTCGGCTCGGCACGTTCGCCGCGCTCAACTCGCCGACGTGGGGCGAGAGCTTCTACGATAGCTGGCAAACGCCGCTCCTCGTCACCGTCATAGCC
>WJMR01000144.1 GCA_014727845.1 Ignavibacteriales bacterium | reverse complement strand
ATATAATATTGAATTGCGCGCCGAGATGTTTCAATCCAGTTAAAAGCATAGAGCATTTGCTCCCACTGCTCTTCTTTTTTTCTCGAATAGAAATAAAGTAGCCGAGGATTGCCGAACAGTAGCTCGCTTATCTTCGACCAATGTTCTTTAACAGTTTTAGAACACTCATCAAAATGAGTCTTATTGGATTCATCGCTATCTTGCATAATAACCTTCTTCCTTTTCCTTACCCTAACTTATCTACCACTCTCGAACTACGATATCGTTATAGTTCTTACATCTCCGGACTTGTCCTCGATTATCTACGCATATCTTTATTGCCACTTTTGTGTCTGTTGCTTTCACTATATCAATGTCCCCGTCCAAACCTACATCGGCAAGTTCAAAGATGATTCTACCATTGGCGCCCTCCAATATCATGTGCTCGATACGAAATAACGACTACACCATAGCGTTGAGATCAAGAGCGAGCAATATAGCGGCTACAAGAAATGATGCGCCGGTTTTCATAACCCCTCCGTGCTTGGTAAGTGTTAAGCGTTTTGCGGAATATAGTAAGGAGTAGGCATAAATGGTAGCGGCGAAGCGAAGCGTCGGGATTCACTCGCTACGCTCGGTCGTTCAAAGGGCAACCCCCGCTTCGCCCCTCCTTCGTCGGGGCTACGCCGCCCCCTTAACAGGGGGCTGAAAGAGGTGCGGCGCGCTCTTAATCTCTTAACCCCCTGTTAAGGGGGCGGCGAGCGTAGCGAGCGGGGGTTCTCTCTTGCGGCGAGCGTAGCGAGCGGGGGGGGGCGCTTTTAGGGCGCCGCTTCCTCACGCTCCCTAAAACGTCGGTTCCACGTCGTAGGCGTATCGGAGGAGGTCTTGGTATTCCGGGAAGTCGATCTCGCGGGCGCCGAACATCGCGAGGTGATCGGTGAGGAATTGGACGTCGAGCGCGCGGAACCCTCGGGCGCGGAGCCGCTCGACGAGCTTGACCAGCGCGGCTTTCGACGCTTGCGAAACACGCGAGAACATCGACTCGCCGAAGAACGCGCCCTTATACGTTACGCCGTATAACCCGCCGACGAGCTTGCCCCCTTGCCGCGTCTCGACCGAATGAAGCGCGCCGAGCGCCAGCAGCCCCTCGTACCCTCGGATTAATCGCTTGTTTATCCACGTCAACCGACGCTCGGCGCACGCGTGAACCACGTCGAGCGGGTTGTCGTCGTAGCGGAACTCGAACGGCTCGCTCTCGAGGAACTTGCGGAGCGAGCGGGGTATGGCGAACTCGTCGAGCGGAATGATCGCCCGCGTTTCGGGCATATACCACTCGACGTCGCCCGTCTCTTCATCCGCCATAGGGAAGGCGCCCATCGCGTAGAGCCGCAACATATTGTGCGGCAGGAGGAGCTCCTCCAAACGATATTCTTTGCCCGAGGACATCTCGTCGCCCTTTCGTCGGCGCCGTCGCTACGCCTTTTCCTCCCATACTTTGGCGATCTCGACGATGAACCGGACCGCCATATGCATATCCTGCACGGCGACCCACTCGGTTTTAGCGTGGAAGCTGTGCTCGCCCGCGAAGATGTTGGCGGTCGGCAAGCCCATATACGAGAGCCGGGAGCCGTCGGTGCCGCCTCGGATGGGCGTGAGGATCGGCTCGATCTCCAGCCGCTTCAGCGCCTCGACGGCGTTCTCGACCACCTGCGGATGCTTATCGAGGATGTATTTCATATTCCGATACTGCTCGTTGACTTCGTAGTCGAACGAAGAGCCGGGGAAGTCCGCGACGGCTTGGTTGGCGTATCCGACCAGCTCGTCCTCGTATTCTTTCAGCTTCTCGGCGTCGAAGTCTCGGATGATGAACTTGACGACCGTCTCGGCTTCCGCGCCGTTAATGGACGTGATGTGGACGAACCCCTCGCGACCCTCGGTCGTCTCGGGCGAGAGGCGATCTTTGGGGAGGAGATCGACGAACGCGGCGGCGGCTTTTACCGAGTGGACGAGCTTCCCCTTCGCCAAGCCGGGGTGGATGCCGACGCCCTTGAATTTGAAGATCATCCCGTCGGCGCTGAAGGTCTCGCTCTCGATCTCTCCGCGCGTTTGGCCGTCCACCGTATAGGCGTATTTCGCGCCGAACGCGTTCACGTCGAACTTCTCGGCGCCGCGTCCCACCTCTTCGTCGGGCGTGAAGGCGATTTTGATTTCGCCGTGCTTCGCCTCGGGGTGGCGGAGGAAGTAGGCGACCGCGTCCACAATCTCGGCGACGCCGCACTTGTTATCCGCGCCGAGCAGCGTCGAGCCGTCGGCGGTGATGATATCCCAACCGATCATACCGGCGAGCTGAGGGTTATCCGCCGCTTTAATCACCGTGCCGTCCTTCGGCAACGCGATATCGCCCCCTTGGTAGCTCTTGTGGACGATCGGCTCGACGTTCTTGCCCGACACGGCGGGGGAAGTGTCGGCGTGGGCGATAAACCCGATCGTCGGGACGTCCTTATCCGTGTTCGAGGGGAGCGTGGCGATCACATAGCCGTGCTCGTTCATATGCGCGTCGGAAAGTCCGAGCTCTTGCAGCTCCTTGGCGAGGTCGGCGAGGAGGACTTTCTGCTTCTCGGCGCTCGGGAACGTGGTCGAGTCTTCGTCGGATTGCGTGTCGTATTTCACGTAGCGCAGGAAGCGTTCCACGCAAGTAAATTCATAGTTCTCGTCGAACATATCTTCTCCGAATGGGTTGTGGTTGCGTGCGGCGGGAAGTTATCCAAAAAGTGGATGTTTTCAAAGGAAGAACGATCGCCGACTATATATGCCCTTACCGCTACGCTCGCCGTTCCGCGAGAGAACCCCCGCTTCGCCCCTCCTTCGTCGGGGCTACGCCGCCCCCTTAACAGGGGGCTGAAAGAGGGCGAGGCGCTCCTAATCTTTTTGCCCCCTGTTAAGGGGGCGCCCTCCCGATTTATCGGGAGGGCGGGGTCCCGACAAGTCGGGATTCACACGCTACGCTCGTTCAGTTCCTTGTGCCGAAGGCGGGCGTCCCGACAGATCGGGATGACCTCCCTCGCGGCGCTCGGTCGATTAGTATCGCACGCCGAGCGTCGCGCCGAACCACGAACGCGTCCACACGTCGTCGTAGCTATTTGGCGAGCCGGTGTAGGGCGCGATGTCTTTCCCGTCGTGGATAACCGATTGCCACAGGTTGATCGTCGGTTCGAACGTGACGCTCAATTGCGGGGAAAGAAGGTAGGCGAACAAAACGCCGACGGTGTGCAGAAGGTTGAGCTCCGTTGTGAAGAAGCGGTCTTCGTGCACGTAGCGCGACCGCGCGCCGACGTCGATAGAGAGCTTCTTGCCGGGGAACCGATAACCGAGGCCGTAGGAGAACGACCAGCGGAAATACGAATCGGCGCGAACGCCGAGCGCGAAGTAGTTGTAAACCCGCTTGCTACCCGAGCGATAGGCGACGTCGATGAATTGAGAGGCGTCGATGGAAAGCTCCCAGTGGCTCGGCGCGTCTTTTACATGGGTAACGACGGCGACGGGCAGACCGTCAAACTCGTCGTTGACGTTAACGACGCCGACTTGCACCGCCGCCGTCGCGTTGGCGACGCGGTTGACCGCCCCGAGCTGCACGCCTTGGAACTCGCCGTCGATCTCGTTATAGAAGCCGCCGACTTGCACGCCCTTGAAAGACCCGTTAACGTCGTTGAACACCCCGCCGACTTGCACGCCGCTAACATCGCCGCCGACGCCGTTATATACGCCGCCCGTTTGGAAGCCCGTAACATCGCCGCCGGCGGCGTTATATATGCCGCCCGTTTGGAAGCCGCCGACCGAGCCGCCCGTTTGGTTAACGAGACCCGCCGTCTGGAAGCCCGATACGTCGCCCTCGACGACCGACCGCAATCCGCACACCGTAATACCGCGCGCGTCCTCCCGCCAAGTGGATTGCAGACCCGAGACGTCAACGCCCGTCAGCAGGTGCGCCTCGCCGTACAGCGCCGCTATCTGAACGCCCATAACGTGATAGGGTTCGCCCCCGGGATTATAAAGATGAGCCGCGTCGGCCGGCGAGAAGACGCCGATGTTCAGCGGAACGACGGAGTAATCTTTCGTCTGCGCCGCAGCTAATAGCGACGCGACCAACACGACGATAATCGTGCCTACGCTTCGGTTCATTGTGGATGCCCTCGTCTATTTTGTGGATGCCAATGGGGGCTCAGATCGCGTTTCGCGAGAGAAAACGAACACGTAGCTTATCTTCAATAACCCATATTAATTAGCGTTAAGTATATATAAAGAATGTAAAAAGCAATTTCTCAATGCCCGAGTCGCCGACGCCTTGCGGCGACAAGCCGCCCCCCATAGCGTTGACTATCGCGCAAACGAAGGCGGTTAGGTTCCGACGACGTGAATCTTATCGGCGAGGCGTTCGATGCGCTCACGGTATTCTTGGTCGCGAGTCATCTCCCGCTCGACGTTTTGGATGGCATGGATAACCGTCGAGTGATCGCGTCCTCCGAAGTGGAGCCCGATATTCTTCAGCGACGAATCGGTGAAGCGCTTGGCGAGGTACATCGAGATTTGGCGCGCGAGCACGATTTCCTGCTTGCGGGTTTTATCGCGGATTTTCTTCTCGTCCACGTCGAGGTAGTCGCAGACGACGCCCGTTATCATATCGACGCTAATGCGCGGTCGTCGGACGCTGGATATCTCGTTGACGATCCGCTTTGCGGTTTGCACCGAGATCTCGCCGCCGTTGAGCGATCCGCTCGCGATAAGCTTAATGAGGCATCCCTCCAGCTCGCGGATGTTCGAGGTGACGTGCTTGGCGATGTATTCGATCGCCTCGGGCTTCATCTCGGCGCCGTATTCTTCGGATTTCTTATTAAGGATCGCAAGCCGCGTTTCGAGATCGGGCGGTTGGATATCCGCCGCCAACCCCCAGTTGAAGCGCGAGACGAGCCGCTCCTTAATGCCGCGCAGATCCTTCGGCGCCTTGTCGGAGCTCAACGCGATCTGCTTGCCGGATTGGTGAAGCGCGTTGAAGATGTTGAAAAAGAGGTCTTGCGTCCGCTCCTTGCCCTCGAAGAACTGGACGTCGTCGATAACGAGGACGTCCACCTTTTTATAATAGTTGTAAAAATCGTTCGCGCGGTCGTTCTGAATCGACTCGACAAAGCGGACGGTGAATTCGTCGCTGGAGACGTACTTCACCCTTCTGCCCGGGCTTCTCGCCAAGATGGCGTTGCCGAGCGCTTGAATCAAGTGGGTTTTACCGAGACCGACGCCGCCATAGAGGAAGAACGGATTGAAGGAGGTGCCGCCGGGGTTCTCGCTAATGGCGACCGCCGCGGCGCGGGCGAGCTGGTTCCCCTCGCCCTTGATAAAATTATCGAACGTGTATTGCGGATTAAGATTCGAGTCGAAGTCGTCGGTCGAAATTATCGGCGAGCGCTCGGGCGCGGAGCCGAACTCGGGCGCCGACTCGCGCTCGGGCGTTGCATGCCGAGCGGATACCATTTCGCTTGCCTCGGCGATCGCCTCGTCGGCGGTTCGCCTTCGCGTCGTTTCCAGCTTCTTGCCGTTGAAGACGGGAACGACGACGGCGTTAGGTCCAATCTCTCGGCGAATTGATTCAAAGAAAGCGTGGCGATAGTTGTCGTTGATCCACTCCCAGTACTGCGCGTTGGGAATTTCGACGGTAACCTCGTCCCCCTCGATCGAAATCGGTTCGATGACCGCGAACCACGTTTGAAAGGTAAGCGGGGGCGTCGAGCCCTTAAGATGACTCAGGCAGGCGCGCCATCGGCGCCACAATTCCGTTTTCCCTCGCTGTGGATTCAATTCGGGTTATCCACATTATTTAAATTTGAAATATCAAAAAAACGTCCGCGCAAACGGAGACGTTTTATCCCCCATAGCCGTTCACAATAAACGACGGGAATACGGCGTCCCGTTAAGTCGTTTATTGGTAGTTGATTAGAAGACTCGAAAACAATCTCCCCTCACGCCTTCCCGTCTCGGTCGTCGTCGCCGCCAAAACGAACGATCCGAGAACACCGAAGAGAACCAACTTATCAACAAGTTATCCACATCTCTAACGTCCATCGGTGTTAATAGAATGTGATCAAAATATCCGAATCATGCAAATGAAATATTCGGGTATAACGATTCATAAGTCAAAGCTAATTGAAGAGGCGGTAAGTCGGAGATCGTCTAAATTTCGCTTCGCCGCCGAAGGCGGCTTCCCGACTTGCCGGAACCTGCGCGCTACCCCGCTCGCTACGCTCGCCGCCCCCTTAACAGGGGGCTCAAAGAGGGCGAAGCGCTCTTAATCTTTAAGCCCCCTGTCAAGGGGGCGGCCTCCCGATTTATCGGGAGGGCGGGGGTTCCCGCCGAAGGCGGGCCCCGACTTGGCGGGATTCACTCTCTACGCTCGTCCGGTTCCTTTTGCCGAAGGGGATGGGTTGAAGCGCAAAAAAAGGCGGACAACCCGCCCGCCCTTTTTAGCAAACCAAACGTTTTATCGCTACTTCATTAGCGTCATCTTTCGCGCCTCGCGATACACCTTACCGCTCGCGGTCGTCGCGTCTATCCGATAGAAATACACGCCCGAGCCGAGGTTGGTCGCGTTGAATCTCGCGACGTACGACCCCGCGTTCTGTGCGCCTTCGACGAGCGTCGCCACTTTTTCGCCAAGGATATTATAGATATCCAACCGCACGTCCGCCGCTTCGGGCAACGCGTAGGAGATTGCCGTCGTAGGGTTGAACGGGTTCGGATAGTTCTGCTCGAGCCGGAAGGATGCGGGGCGCTCGCTCTCCTCCTCGACGTCCACGCCGCCGACGAGCTTAAAGCACAAGAGCTCGCTCCAATCCTCTTCGGTTGGCGGATCGGTTTCGGGCATATCCGTTTTATCCCACCGGAACGTATAGGTCGGACCCGCGTCTTCGGCTTCCTTCGGCGCGTTCCTGCCGGAGCTTCCTCGGTAGGTGCGGCGCATAAATCTCGTGCCCGCGGCTATCTCGTTCGGCGCGAGGGGTACGACGCGCGGTTTACCCGTCGTCGAGTCGATGAAGCCGAACGTCCACGTCCCGTTCTCGTCCGCGTCGTGGATGGTGTAGGTTTCCGCGGCGGTGTCGAGAACCGCGTCCGCCACGACCTCCCACTCGAGTTCGGCGGGTTTGGCGAGCGGGAACTCCTCGAGCGCCCCGCGCGCCGCCAATTCCAACACCACAAAATTCGGATCGCCGAGCAACATCGAGAGCGCCAACGTGTTCGGTTCGTTCCCGTCGGGATAGACGACGATCGTTTTCGGCGACTCGAACCGATACGTCGCGCTCAATCCAACCTCCAACGCGCGCTTGATGGTTCCCTCTAAAATGAAACCGTCGCCCTCGATGGCGAGCGTGTCGGAGGAAGAGAGCGTGAGCGTGTCGGTCGGATTGAGATAGATGCGTCCGTCCTCGATGATCAGCTTGTTGCCGACGGTGATGTTGCCGACGGAGACGACCTCGCCGCCCGTCTCTATTTTCAGATCGTAAAACTCGTCGGAAACGCCCGCGCCGTCCTTCACGACGACCTCGCTTTGTCCGAACAAGAACCCGAGGTCGGTCCCTTCGACGAGCGGATCGACGACCCACTCGCCGCCGTATTGCATTTTCGTGGCGCCCGTTTCGAGATCGAGCGTGCCGTAGATTTTTATATGCCCGCGCGAGTAGAACGTGTCCACCGAACTCGGCGCGATGTTGAGCGAGGCGGTCGAGGCGATTTCAAGGCCGCCGACGGTGAGGATCGATTGAACGGACGTGATGCGGGGTTGCGTCGTCGCGGGATTAATCAGCGCGTAGTCGGTTCCGATGGGCGTGAAGCCCTTATCCCAGTTGGCGGCGGTGAACCAATCGTCGTCGGTTCCCCCGATCCACGTAACGGGCTGCAGCCCCTCGTACCACGCGACTTTATTGTCGTCGTAGGACGTGGAGACCACGTCGAAATCGCCGTCGCCGTCGAAGTTCGCGGCTACCGCGCGTTGGACGGTCTTGGCGTTTCGGGTGATCACTTGTTCGGGTCCGAACTCTCCGGCGCCGTTGAGGTTCTCGAAATAGGAGACCTTGTCGGCGCCCATCGCGGTCGCGAGTATGTCGGGATCGCCGTCGCCGTCGAGATCGGCGATGTGCACGTCGGCGGCGTAGGCGAAATCGTTCGAGACCTCGACCGCCGTGAACGATCCGCTTCCGTCGTTTTGGTACCACGCTATTTGGTTCCCGACACGGTTGGCGGCTACGAGATCAATGTCCGAGTCCGCGTCCATATCCGCCGCCTTCACCGTCCAGACGCCCTCGGCGAAGTAGGTGACGACTTGCGCGGCGCCGAAATTACCCGCGCCGTCGTTGGCGTGCCAAGAGATTTGCGCGAGATTGGCGGAACCGTAGAAGACGTCGGGATCGAGGTCGCCGTCGAGATCGGCGACACCTACGGATTTTGCGTTGCCCGCGCCGGTGGCGATCACCGATTCCGTCCACCCCGTGCCTGTATTGTCGTACCACGCCACCTTGCCGTCGTTGACGGACGACGAGACGACGTCCATATCGCCGTCGGCGTCGATGTCCGCCGCAAAAACCGATTCGGCGCCGTCGGCGGCGGTACTGATAATCTGCTGCGCGCCGAAGGATCCGAAACCGTTGTTTTCGTACCACGCGATCTTATCGTCGCCCGCCGAGGAGGAGAGGAGATCAAGGTCCGTGTCGCCGTCCATATCGGCGAGGTGGAGTCCCGTGGGTTCGCCGACGAGAGTGGAAATAACTACGGGGTCGGCGAAGTTTCCTCCGCCAAGATTCTCGACATATAAGATCGCGTCGCCTTCAAACGAGGCGTAAACGATATCGACGTCGAAATCCGAGTCGAGCGTGGCTTGCACCAGAGCGCTCGGCGCCGAGTAGCTATCGGTAATAACGTTCTGCGCGCCGAAATACGCTTGCGCGTATGACGCGGACGCCGTGATCGCGACGAGAATGAATATCCGAATGATGCGCATAATACTCCCCTGTTATGATTGGCGAAAAGCGCGCTCAACCCTGTTGCATAGTTGGCTCGGGTATAATTACCCAATTAAACATTAATTTACACAATTATTTTGATATTAGGCAAGTCCGCCAAAACGACTGAACGCGGGCATTGATTTCCGTTTTGTGAGGATTGGCGTGAGCCGCTCGGCTCGGGCGTATAGCGTCTCCGAGAGAGCTCCCGCTCGCGTTGCTCGCGGAACCCCCGCTTCGCCCCTCCTTCGTCGGGGCTACGCCGCCCCCTTGACAGGGGGCTGAAAAGATACGAGGCGCGGTCTCAATCTCTTAACCCCCTGTTAAGGGGGTCGCCGACCAACGGGAGGCGGGGGGTTCCGCCGAAGGCGGGTCCCGACTTGTCGGGGCGCCGCTCGCGTTGCTCGCGGAACCCCCGCTTCGCCCCTCCTTCGTCGGGGCTACGCCGCCCCCTTGACAGGGGGCTGAAAAGATACGAGGCGCGCTCTTAATCTCTTAACCCCCTGTTAAGGGGGTCGCCGACCAACGGGAGCCAAGGGTTGCGAGCGTAGCGAGCGGGCGCCCCGACAAGTCGGGATGACCTCTCTCGCCGGGCTCGGTCGGGCGGTTCCTTTTGTCGAAGGGGCGCGTGGCGCTACTTGCAAGAGCGCCCCGTCCGCGGTTGGAGTCGGGGCATCCCCATACATCAAGGATTGCCGGCGTTTACCGCGCGGCGTCGGCGAGGATGCGCTCGAGCGCTCCGGCGTTCTTCCTGTCGGCGCGGTAGCGGATGGTGACGATTTCGTCGCCATAGTCGGTCGAGAGGACGTCGGCCATACGGTGCACGTCGGCGACGGCTTTTGTTTGGTGGATCGGCAGCCGCACTTCCGCGCTTACGAGCGTCGCCTCGACGCGGTCGCGAATTCGTTCCCATAATTTCTCGACGCCGTAGCCGCGAGCCGCGGAAAGCGGAGTCGCGTCGGGGAAGCGATTGAGCGCGTAGTGAAGCCGATCGCGATCTTTCAACAAATCGATTTTATTAAGCGCCACGACGCGCGGCGTTTCCTCGGCGCCCAACTCTTTGAGCGTCTCCTCGACGACGCGAACGTGATCCTCGAAATACTCGTGCGAGACGTCCACCACGTGGATGATGAGATCGGCGTCGCGCGCCTCGTTCAGCGTGCTCTTGAACGACTCGACCAACCGCGCGGGCAACTTACGAATGAAGCCGACCGTGTCGGAAAGCAGGACGTCCGCGCCGAGATGTTTAGCGTCGAGTTCACGCGTCGTCGAATCCAGCGTGGCGAAGAGCTTATCGGCTTGGAGCGCCCCCGCGTCGGCGAGGCGATTGAAGAGCGTGGATTTCCCGGCGTTCGTATAGCCGACGAGGCAGGCGTTGAACGCGCCGCTCCGATTCGCCGCTTGCGTCTCGCGGGTCGTCTCGATTTTGGCGAGCTTCTTCTTCAGCTTCGCGATTCGGTCGCGAACGATTCGGCGGTCGGTTTCGATCTGCGTTTCGCCGGGACCCTTCGTGCCGACGCCGCCGTATTGTTTGGAAAGGTGCGTCCACATACGGGTGAGTCGGGGCAGAAGGTATTCCAACTGCGCCAGCTCCACCTGCGTTTTCGCGGCGCGCGTTCGCGCGTTTTTAGCGAAGATGTCGAGGATCAAACTCGATCGATCGACGATCTTGCGTTCGATCGCGTTCTCGAGATTCCGCGTTTGCGCCGGCGAGAGGTCGTCGTCGAAGATAATCGTCGTCGCCTCCATCGCCTCGGCGATCGTCTTAATCTGTTCGGCTTTCCCCTTACCGACATAAGTCGCCGAATCGATCGAGCGGCGGTCTTGCACGGCGCGCGCCACCGAATCCGCGCCGGCGGTTTTCGCCAGCTCCTCGAGTTCGGTCAAATGCTCGTCAACGTCGTCGTCGGAAAGTAGGGGCGTTTGCACGGCGACCACAATGGCGCGCTCGCGCGTTTCGAGAGAATTTTCAATCATAGAGTGATTCGGCGTTCCTTTCGCTACGTATGCGTCCCGAATATACGAAACGAACCGATAAGAGACGAGAGGGAGACGATCCTCTTCAATGGAGGAACTCCCGCTAGTACGACGGCGCTTGCCTTCTCGATACAGTGATCGGAGCGACTTGATTGGATCGACAATCCATTGAAACGGTTAGGGGTGCGGCGGGCGCCGAGTTACATCGGCACGTTATTCTGGTAGAAAATCTTGCGGATCTTTTCATAGAGCGACTCGGCGTTGTAATTCTTCTTCAGCACGTAATCCTCGATGCCGAGTCGGAGGACTTTCTCGACTTCCTCTTTCTTGGTGACGTCCGAAAGGACGATGACGGGCGTGGCTTTCAGTTCGGGATCGGAGCGAAGCAGCTCGAGATATTGCGCGCCGTCCATCTCGGGCATCGTCAGATCAAGCAGCACAAGCGCCGGACGCTCTTGCCGCGTAACCTCGAACGCTTCTTTACCGTCCGAAGCGAAAATGAAGTCGGAATTAAATTTATTCCGGAGCGTCTTAGAAATAAGCGCTTTGAAGGTGTCGCTATCGTCGGCTACTAATATCTTTGCCATTATCCGATTCTAAACTAATCCTACGGCTATTTAAAATACAAAAAAGAAACGAGAAAAAGAACGCCCCTATTTTGGGGTGTCGTTCGGGCGCCTTGCGGTCCGCTTCGTCGGCTTGGTTCGGGCGCCTTGCGGTCCGCTTCGTCGGCTTGGTTCGGGCGCCTTGCGGTCCGCTTCGTCGGCTTGGTTCGGGCGCCTTGCGGTTCGTCGGAAATAAGAAACCCCGCGACGACAATTCGGAGAATGAGGGCGCTCAACCGAATCGCATAATGTCGCGGGGTCGATTAATGCGACAAACGCCGAGCGTTGGAACCGGGATGGCGTCGGTCGCGCAAGCGGCGAGGAGGAGGTGGAGGAATTCGCCGCGGATTAACAAAACGATGCGAGGCGCGTCAGCTGCTGAGATACTCCGGCAGCGCGACGCGGAAGGTGGACCCTTCGCCCGGGGCGCTGTCGAAATCGATTTCGCCGTTCATCATCGCGAGCTCGCGTTTGGCGAGCGTGAGCCCCAACCCCGCGCCTTCGTATTGCCGCGAGAGCCCCTCGCTGGATTGCCGAAAATCTTGAAAGATCAAATCCCGATGCGCCGGATCGATGCCGATGCCGTCGTCCTCGACTTCGACGACGGCGAACCGATCGCCGTTCCTTTGTTCGCGTCGGACGCGCACCTTGACGCCGCCTTTGGGCGAGAACTTCACGGCGTTGTCGGCGATCGCCGAGATCGCCTGCCCCGCCAGTCGCGGATCGACGAACACGTAGATCGGCTCGTCGGCGAGCGCGACATCGAACCGAATCCCTTTCGTGTCCGCTTCCTCTACGGCGAATCGGACGCTTTTGGTCACCAGATCGTTGACGTCGGTCGGCGAGCTCGAGGCGCGCAACTCGCCGGCTTCGAGCAGCGAGAGCTCGAGCATCGAGGTTATCGTGCGCATCAATCGCCTGCCCGAGCGGGAGACGCCTTGGATAAGCGAAGAGCGTTCGGCGGGGTCCTCCTCGTCCTTGAGGATGTCAACGTAGCCGAGCAGACCGTTCATCGGGGTGCGGAGCTCGTGACTGATGTTGGCGAGGAAGCTCGATTTAATTTGGTTGACGCGATCCGCCTCTTCTTTGGCGACTTTCAGATCCGAAAGCGCGCGCCGTAAATCGCGCGTTCGCTCGTCCACCCGCTCCTCGAGTCGTCGGTTGGCTTCCACCAGCGCCTTTTGGAGCCGCGAGATTTTCACCTGCGACTTAACGCGCGCGAGCGTTTCCTCTCGTTGGAACGGTTTCGTGATGTAATCCACCGCGCCGCACTCGAACCCTCGCACCTTGTTCTCCATTTCGGAGAGCGCGGAGGTGAGGACGACGGGGATGCGTTTGGTCTCGTGGATGGATTTCAATCGTCGGCAGGTTTCGTAGCCGTCGATGCCGGGCATAAGAATATCGAGCAGGATAACGTCGGGGTTGGTCATCGCGGCGCGCTTTATCGCCTTCTCGCCGCTATTAGCCGCCAGCACGGCGTAGCCGCTCGGTTCCAGGATAGAGCGGAGGACGTTAAGGTTTTGCGGAAGATCGTCCACGATGAGCGCGGTCGGTTTGGATTCCTCGGGGCGAGAGTGTTTCTCCTCGAGCGTGAAGTCGTTGACGAGGAAGCGCCGAAGCGCCTCGTTGGATAGATTCCGT
>WJMR01000143.1 GCA_014727845.1 Ignavibacteriales bacterium | reverse complement strand
GCGAGGGATTATTCGAGCGCGTCGAGATTTACAGCTTGAACGAATAGGCGTTATGCAAACGGTGCGAGAAATGCCCGAGGACGATCGCCCGCGCGAGAAGCTCGTCAAGCGCGGCGCGGAGGCGTTGTCGGATTCCGAATTAGTGGCGATTTTATTGCGGACGGGTCGTCGCGGCGTGCCCGTGGTGGAAACCGCGCGCGAGGCGCTGACGCGATTCGGGTCGCTCTCCGCGATGGCGGGCAAGTCGGTCGAGGCGCTGACGACGCTCGACGGCGTCGGTAAGGATAAGGCGGCGACGCTGATCGCCGCGTTCGAGCTCGGCAGGCGCGTGGCGTCGCGCTCGAGGTGGAACGACGACCGCCCGCTTCGGAAATCGTCGGAAGTCGCCGAGTATTTAACGCCGCTCTTGCGGGACGAGACGCAGGAGAGGTTCGTCGTGGTTTGCTTGAGCGGAACCAATCGCGTTCTGGCGCATAAGACGATCTTCGTCGGCACGGTGGACGCGAGCGTGGCCGCGCCGCGCGAGATTTACAAGTTCGCCGTCGAACAGAACGCCAAGAGCGTGATCTTCGCGCACAACCACCCGAGCGGCGATCCGACGCCGAGCGCGGCGGACGTCGAGGCGACGCGGCGGTTAATAGAGGCGGGCAAAACGCTTGATATCCGCGCGCTTGATCACATCGTGATCGGCGACGGTTCCTACGTAAGTATGGCGGATACGAGGCGATTAACGTTTTCTTAACGTGTCCGAAAAAAAATATTTGCTTTGAGTATTTGTATTTACACGAATAAATCCTATTTTAAACAAGGGTAGCGCGAATTTATCGGGCGATCTATTGTACTTATCATTCAAATGGCAATCGACGAAAAGGGCGTAAACTAATTCATCGGTTTTGTTGAAAAAGAGCCGAAAATTGGTTTAGTTGTTCGCTATTGTTTTTGCGAAATGCTAATAAATCATCAACACCAATCAATCAACGTTAAGGGAGAAAATTCATGAAGCGAACCAAAGGAATGCAGCTTTTTGTTGCCGCCGTCGTTTTCATGTTTTCGGCCGCGTTTGTTACCGCCTGCGGTCCGGACGTAACGGAAGAGATGTTGCAGGAGATGGAGGCGCTCGAGCAGGAAGTTAGTTCCCTCGAACAGCAAGCCGCCCAACTGAAGCAAGAGAAGCAACAACTGCAAGACGAGATCGCGAAAATCAACAAAGAGTTGGAAGAGTGCGAGCAAGTCCGGCAGGAGACTCAGGCGAATCTGAAGAAGATGGATGCCAAGTAAGAAATTTCAATCAATGTTAAACAGCAAAGGGAGAAATCCTTATGAAATTTCGTAATTTCTTATTGACCGCCGCTCTCTTCGCGTTCGTCGCCGCCGGCGCCGGCTTTGCGCAAGAGGAAGAGATGACGCTCGAGGAATACGAAGCGAAAATGAACGATCTGCAAGCGAAGAAACAAACGCTTACCGAGCAGATTGAGACGCTTAACGCGGACATCGCCTCGTTGAAAGAGCAAAAAGCCAATATGGCGACCGCCGAGGATTGCTACAACTCGCTGTACGCCGAATTAGGCGCGACGAAAGCCGACGTTGACAACTTCCGCAAAGCGGTTAACGAACTCTACAACAAGATCCGCGCGCAAGAGGGTCCGAAAGAAGACCGTATCGCCGATCTCGAAGCGCTCCAAGCCAACAAGCTTTCCGCGCTTCCCGAGTTCTACGATAAAGTCCACAACCAAATGCCGAAAATGATCGACGCGTGGGGACCGGCGGAAGCCGACGCCCAAATGCACACCGTCGTTCGCGGCGATTGCCTCTGGAACATCGCCAAGCAAAATCAATACTATGGCAACGGTTTCGCCTGGCCGAAAATCTACCAAGCGAACAAAGACCAAATCAAAGACCCGGATCTTATCTATCCTAAGCAAGAGTTCGCCGTTCCGCCGCTTACTGCGGACGAAAAAGCGAAATACGACAAACTCAGAAGAGGATACAAACCGGCTCCGTCGAACTAACTCGACGCGGTTTGATGGTCGTAGTATCGTCTAACGTTTAGACGACGGCAAGCCCTCGTTGCGAAAGCGGCGAGGGCTTGCGCTTTTTTTACCGTTCATACACTCGACCCATATGACAAAATCCGAAAAGAAACTCACGCTCCAAGGCGTCGATATGATCTCGCTGCTCGGCGTCAACGATCGCAACCTAACGCTCGTCGAGAAGCGTTTCCCCGATTCGATCGTCGCCGTTCGAGGGGAGAACGTGGTTATCCGAGGACCCGAGAACGAGGTCAAATCAGTCGAGAAAGCCGTCAAGGAAATGGCGTACACGCTCAACGTCTCGGGCGCCCTCCGCGAGAACGACGTCTCGATGATACTCGACTTGGCGGAGGAAAGCGGGGAAATCTCCCCCGATCGCGAGCCCGACGACGTCGCCTACTACGGCAAAGAAGGCGCCGTGAAGGCGCGTACGCCGGGGCAGAAGCGCTATCTTACGATCGCCAAATCCCACGACGTCGTCTTCGCCGTCGGTCCGGCGGGAACGGGCAAAACGTATCTCGCCGTCGCGCTCGCCGTCGCCGCCTTTAAGCGGGGCGAGGTTAAGAAGATTATGCTCGCCCGACCCGCCGTCGAGGCGGGCGAGTCGCTCGGATTTCTGCCCGGCGACTTCCGCGAGAAAGTCGATCCCTACCTCCGACCTCTCTACGACGCGCTCGACGATATGATGCCGACCGATCGGCTCCGCGCGCTCATCGAGAGGGGCGTTATCGAGATTGTGCCGCTCGCCTATATGCGAGGACGCACGCTCAACAAGGCGTTCGTGATCTTAGACGAGGCGCAGAACACCACCGACATCCAGATGAAAATGTTCCTCACCCGCATCGGCGCCAACTCCCGCGCCATCGTCACGGGGGACGTCACCCAGATCGATCTTAAAACGCGCGCCGAAAGCGGACTGGTGCGCGCGCAGGAAATTCTTAAGGACGTCGAGGGAATCGGGTTCGTTTATTTCGGAAAGCAGGACGTGGTGCGGCATCGGTTGGTCAAGGAGATCATCGACGCCTACGAAAAGTTCTACGACGACGAAGAGGATTGACGCGCCTCGGCGCGCTTTCCTTCGTCCCAAATTTCGTCCATCTCCTCGAGGGTGGATTCGTGAACCGACTTGCCGCGCGCCGCGAGCGTCTCCTCGACGCGTCGGAACCGCCGCTCGAATTTCTTGACCGCCTTGCGTAGCGCGTCCTCGGGATTGACCGAGACGTGGCGGCTATAGTTGACGATCGAGAAAAGCAAGTCGCCGAACTCCTCCTCGATCTTCGCCGCTTCGGCGTCGCGTTCCGCCTCCTTCAGCTCCGCCAGCTCCTCCTCGATCTTCGCCCACACGTCGCGCTTGTCGCTCCAATCGAACCCCACGTTCGACGCCTTCTCCTGCGCGCGGTAGGCGCGGAGAAGAGCGGGCATAGCGAGCGGCAACCCGTCCAGCGTGGACTTCCGACCCTCGCGCTTTTTCAGCGCCTCCCAATTTTGGATCACCGTCTTCGAGTCCTCCGCGCGTTCCTCTCCGAAGATGTGCGGATGGCGCCGCACGAGTTTCTCGATAATCTTGCGCTCGACGTCCTCCAATGTGAACCGCTCCTCCTCCTCGGCGATCGAGGCGTGAAAGACGACGTGCAGCAGAAGGTCGCCGAGCTCCTTGCTCAGCTCCTCGTCGTTCCCCTCGTCGATTGCGTCAACCACCTCGTACGCCTCTTCCAGCGTGTTTGCTTTTATGCTGTCGTTGGTTTGCTCGCGGTCCCACGGGCATTCTTTGCGGAGTCGGCGGACGACGTCGATTAATTCTTGGTAACGGTCGAGTGCGGTCACGGGGGCTTCTTTCGATTGGGCTTAATATTTTGTATAATATAAGCTTATAAAGTTACTAAACTACCGGGC
>WJMR01000142.1 GCA_014727845.1 Ignavibacteriales bacterium | reverse complement strand
CCCAAACGCGACGGGCGCGACGTGGTCTCGGCGATGCGTCTGCGACACTCGAAAGCGAGGATCGTCGTCTTCTCGATGCACACGCCGGAGGATTTTCAAATCGATAGAGGAACGATCGACGAATACATAAGTAAGACCGACAGTTTGAACAAACTGCTAATCGCCGTTCGCGATTCGGTGACGGCAAAGGCGTTAATAAAAGGGGAGGACGATGAGCGTTAGGACGATAATCGCGGAGGATCATAAGATGGTGCGGGACGCTTTGGCGCTTGCGGTCGAATCGGGGGACGAGTTCACCGTGGTGGGCAAGGCGGCGGACGGCGAGGAGGCGTTGCGGCTCTACGAGGAAGGCGACGTCGATTTCTTGTTGTTGGATATCCGTCTGCCGAAAATTAGCGGCTTGGATTTGGCGAAGCGCATCCGCGCGCGGGATAAGGACGTGAAGATCCTCGCGATGACGATGTACGAGGAGGCGTCGCTCGTGTACGAGGCGATGGAGCGCGGTGTGGACGGCTACATCTTCAAGCTCGCGAAGTTGGAGCGACTCCTCGAAGCTATGAGGAAGATTGTTCGCGGCGAGAAGGCGTTCGACGGTTTCGCCGAAGAGAAGCTGAAGGAATATGAAACGTCGCGCGCCGAACGATTGGAAAAGGGGGACGTGCAAAAAGTAGAGCTTACGAAACGGGAGAAGGACGTTTTAGGATTAGTGGCGAGGGGACTAACGAGTAAGCAAATCGGAGATCAATTATTTATCAGTCGATTTACGGTGGATAACCATCGGAAGAATCTCCTGAGGAAGCTGGGGCTGAGAGATTCAAAGGCGCTCATCCAATACGCCAACGATTCCGGGATACTATAGCGCGGTCGCTACCTCGCTTTGGCGAGTCGCTCGGATCCGAGACGATCCGAAGAAGGAACGAGAATCGCCCCGTCGGCGCGACCGGCTTTAAACACGTAGAGAGCGAGCGCGCGATACCCGCTTTGCGCGCCCCTGAGCGCGACGAGATACTCCCCAAATCGAAATCCGACGCCGTTCGAGGAAGCCGTGCCGAGTTTCCACTCGAGATCGAGGCGCTCGTTTCGCTCGTCGATCGTCAGCGAGCCGCTATACATTCCATTGTTATCCGGATAGACGCCGGAGACGGTAAAAACCGATCCACCCTCCGCGGCGGGTACGGCGCGTTCGGTTCCGCGATTACCGCTCTCGTCGATCCATACGCCCTCCAAAACGCCGCCACCGCCGACACGATAGAGGGCGAGTTCGGCGGCGCCCGCTCCAAACGCCGTTCCGATCGCGTCGCCAAGGTAAACGCCGACGCCTTCGGATGTTCCCTTCGGCGTTTGCCGCGAAACAATGTGGCGATCGTCGAGCGGAGAGAAGGAGACCGAGCCGGCGTAGCGCGAACCGTCGGGCGCCTCGCCCGATTCGACGATCCACACGCCGCCGACGTTCGTCGGTTGCGCGTTGGTGATATTTCCAAAAGAAAGAACGGCGACGGCGACGCCGAAAAAGGTAAACAAACGCATAACTCTCCCTATTAACGCCTTGATGAATAATGGTACGGCTTTTTCAAGGAAGTGTCAAACGCGAGGAAGTGTCAAACGCGAGGAAGTGTCAAACGCGAGAGGAGGTTAGGCCGAGTGGTAAAAACCGAGGAGAGCGTAATAAGTTAGGAAGATGAGTCGTCTCGCGCGTCTCTCGCATGTTTCATTTGCACACGTTCGAACTCGATATAGGCGAAGGCGAGCGCGAAGAGGGATCCGTACTTGTATTTGTTCAGGTTTGCAAACAACAAGCTGTAAGCCATCAGCCCGGCAAACCCCGAGAAGAGCGCCAACGCTATGATTCTCGCCTCGCTCGAAGGGGAGCGTCGATAGACGCGGTAGGACTGTCGGAAGAAGCGCCAATAGAACCATAGCATAATCGCAGCGCCGACGACGCCTCCTTTCCAAATAATATACACCCAGGATCCGTCGGGATAGTTGATGCGATTAAGGTCGGGGCTTATGATTTTATAGCGCACGTAGTCCCCGAATCCCGAACCGAAGACGGGGCGCTTCATTATTTTTAGATAGATATAGTAGCCAAGTTCGACGCGGGCTAAGAAGCTGGGGTCCCGCCCGGGCGAGGCGATGGATTGCGCTCGATACTCCACATCGCGCGTTTCTTGTTCCCTTGCCACTTCCTGTTCCTTTGGGGATGTGGCGCCCGACGAACCCGCCGTTAATAAAACCGGGACCGCCAGTATCGAGAGATAGAGCGCGAGCTTCGTGAAACCGAATCCCTTTTTTTCATGTATGATGAGGAACGCCATTACGCCGAGCGCGAGGACTCCCGCCACCCATAGGGTTCTCGTGTAGGTGTAATAAAGTCCAACCATAACGACGGCGAAAACACCCGCCAAAGAAAGTTTGACGAAAAAGCCCGATCGGGCTTTGATTATCCACGCCGCCAAGCCCGCCAGAACGATGGGGAAGAGTCCCATCTGAAAGGCGATGAAGCGATACGCTCCCATGTTCACGTTCTTCATCGTCACCTGCACGGCGATCGCCGCCGAAACGACGGCGGCGGCGAGGAATATTTGTTTGTATTCTTCGCGCTCCTTCAACGCGTAGAAGAACGGAATGGCGTAGCCGTAATAAAGGAAGATCCGGTACCACTCGTCGAAGATCAGGCGATCGAGAAATCCGCGACTAACGCCCAGAACTCCGACGAAGCTGAAATACGCCAGAATAACGAGGATGGGCGCTCCGAGATACGTGAATCGCTTTTGCGGGGGGGCGTCGTTCCTTAATAGATAGACGAACCCGAGGATAAAAAGCACAAAGAGGGGGACGTCTTGAATTAATGCGTAGGGGGTGATGTAGTGGATGACGTCGTTGGCGATCGTCAGGAAGGCGAGGTTGGCGACGACGAGCGTCACGGCGAGCGATCGGAAATAGAAGAGCGTCAACGTCGCGCCTCCCACTACGACGACCGCTCCGACGAGCGGGTACAAGGCGTTGCTATTGGCGAGGCCGACGGCGAGCGTTAAGAATACGGCGGCTACGAGCGCGACGGCGGCCGCAAGCGGGAGGGGCGCGCGTTTAGTAAGATCCGCGGTTCGGTTCATCCGACGCCTCCCTTCGAATGCGCGAGTTCGCTCCCGCCGCGGATGGCTTGTAGTAGGTCCTCAATCTGCGAGCGACCAAACGCCCACGCGAGCGCCGCGTAAACGACGCCGCCGCCGAGGACGAGCGCGACGAAACGGAGATAGACGTTGACGTCCGCCATGGCGCTCTTCAGGAGCAATACGACCGCGACCATACCGGTCGCCGCGAAGAACGAGGGCGCAAGCCGCCTCAACAACGCCGTGAAGGGAGTGCTAATAAGCGGTAGGGAAAGCGCGAGACCGGGCGCGAGGAGGAGAACGTTCGCGACAAGGTAACCCGTCGCCACCCCGACGACGCCCCACGGCAATCCGATAAAGAAGCCGGCGAGCGAGAAGACCGCCGTGATCGCGCCGAAGAGGAACATCCTGTCGGTTCTACCCGCCGCTTGAAAGACCGAGCCGTTGGCGAAGAGAATCGACTGCACCAATCCCGCCAACGCCAATATCGCCAGCGGCGCCGAGACCGCCTCGCGCCATTCGGGATTGAAGACGACGACGACGATCTCTTCGGATATCGTCGCGATGCCGAGCATCATCGGGAAGGCGAGCAACGCGATCGCCCCGCTCGAACGGAGGTACGCGTCGCGAAACTTTTCGATTTCCGTCTGAACGCGCGAGTAGTACGGGAACATCACGCGGTTAACGATGGTCGATATCGTCGTCGAGGAATAGAGCATCATTCGATACGCCAAGCTGTAATAGCCGAGCGCCTGCGAGCCGAGGTATCCGCCGACGACGAACTTGTCGGCGTTCCGCGAAAAGTAATTGATAATGTGGAAGCCGCTCAGGTTCGCGCTGTAGCCCGCGATAGAGCGGATGTCCGCTAACGAGAAACGCAAGCGAGGCGCCCAACGCGCGCGCGTCCAGAAAAGCGCGGCGACCGTGCCGTGCACGACGATCCATTGAAACACGAGCGCCCAAACGCCGTAGCCCAAGACCGCCAAGGTTATTCCCGTTCCCGACGAGAGAAACGACGCCGCCACTTCGGACTGCGCCACTTTGTCAAACTCGAGATTCCGCTCGAGCAACGCCTGCGGCGCGACGGTCACGCCGAAAAAAAAGAATACGACGGAGAGCGCCTCCAGCGGCGATTCGAGCGCGTGACTTCGGAGGAGATCGGAAATTCCGCCGGCGAGAAGAAATATGACGGCCCCAAACGTCGCGCCCATCCCGGTCGAGAACCAGTGGACGCTCGAAAGTAGTCCGTCGTCGAGCGCTCGGCGTTGGATGATCGACGAGGACAAACTGTAGTAGAAGGCGCGCGCCAATTCGGCGATCGCCATACCCAGCGCCATTACGCCGAAATCCTCTTCCTCCAGAAACTTGGCGAGCACGGCGAGCGAAGCGAGTTGCAACGCTTGCCTGCCGAATTGCGAAATCGTAGTCCACTTAACGCCGCGGACCGCCCGCCGAGTTAAACTCATCTTACGATCGGTCGTCGCTTCGCGGCGCGCGCGACTCCGCGCTTCGGAACGTAAAAAGATTGTCGCGGATGTAGCGACCCTTTTCGGTGTCGCCCAACGCGTCGCTCTCTCGAAGGAAAATTACGAGATACGCCGAAAGTAAAACGACGAGTGCGAATATCGCGGAGAAGAGCGTGCGCGGCGGATAACTCTTCTTTTCCGGAACCGAGGCGCGATCGATGATCTGCACGACGGGCACGTCTTTTTGCTCGTTATATTTCGCCTGCTCGTACATCGGGAGCATAAACTCGAGCAACGCGTTTTGAATTTCGACTTCCTTTAAGTATCGAAAATATTGCACCGTGTTCCGAGGCAACGTGGGCAACGAGAGAAGCACGTCGGATCCCGTTCCGCGTCCGCCTCGCTTTATTTTGGTGATTTCTTTCTCAATTTCCTCCACGCCCGCGCGCAACATTTCCACTTGCGGCGTGTTCTTACCCGCCACGCGCTCGTACGCTTTGAGCTCGGCGCGTCGTGTCGCGAGTTCGGCTTCCAATTCGGCAACCACTTCCATCGTCGCCTTCACCTGGGATTCTGCTTCGTACACGCCGCTCTTCTCCATATAGAATCGGAGCGAATCCTCGACTTCCATTATCCGACCGCGCAATATGCCGAGGCGCCGCTCGACATACTCTCGGTTCTCGCGCGACTTCCGCGTGTTCATCTCGATGACCCGATCGTTAAGGTATTGCACCAAGTAGTTCGTCATCTCCGCCGCTTTTTCGGGGTCGCGAGAAGTGATTTTAATATACAATGATATGTCGTCGTCCGTGCCGGCGTCGATGTCGTCTTCCAACGCTTCGAGGGTCTCCTGCATCGTCTCTTTGTCGTAATCCTCTTGAAGATCGAATGTTTCGATTAAATGCTCGAGCGTCGATCGACTATAGATGACGGTTTCGAACAGGATGACCGAAGGCCCCCCTCCGCCGCCGAGCATACCCCCCAATCCGATCGGAAGATTGCCGAGCGCGCCGCCGATAAGAGAGGATAAACCCTGCGTCGATTCGGTGTCGGCGGGCATAATACGCGCGGTCGCCTCGAAACGTTCGTCGATTAAAAAGTAGATGGCAAGATAGCCGACGCCAAGCGATACGATCAACAAAACGGCGAAAAACACCTTATGCTTAACGACGACCGCCAAATGGTCGAGGAGGTCTATTCGTTTTTCTTGTTTCATCTGCAAGGGGTATGTATGATAAACGACAATTTACTTAAGCTTATTAAT
>WJMR01000141.1 GCA_014727845.1 Ignavibacteriales bacterium | reverse complement strand
GAAGTAGAGCCCGCCCGCGGCGACGGCGAAGACGACGGCGATGGCGGCGACGCGATTAACGCCGCGCCGCTGTAACGCTTCGACGAACGGATCGCAGATAAGCCCGAGGAGGATGGAGGCGGCGAGCGCGATCACGATGTGCGAAAACAGATAGACGGCGACGCCCGCGCCCGCGGCGCCGACGACGCCGAAGGCGATCTGTCGCAACATCCGATTTCCCGATTTCGCCGGCATCGTTATTCCTTCGCTACTCGACCGCCTCGACGCGCCGCACCGAGGGCGCTTCGCGCATCACCGCCCGCTCGACGCCCGCTCGGAGCGTCATCGCCGAGAGGGGGCACGAGGCGCACGCGCCGAGGAACCGGACTTTCACGATTCCGTCCGCGCTCGCCTCGACCAACTCGACGTCGCCGTCGTCGGCTTGCAGAAAGGGTCGCGCCTTCTCCAGCGCCTTCCGCGCCGCCTCTTCCATTCGTTCGTTCGTCATTCGCACCTCGCCTTGTCGGGTCGCTACGCGATCGTCGCGCGTCTCGGCTCTTGTTTCTCCTTCGCGCCGAGGTTGATCTTCGAGAGATTGCCCGCCACGTTCCGCGCGAGCTCGCGGATCATCCTCGTCTCTTCGGCGTCCGCCATCCCGATCGCCATCGGCTCGCCGACGTCGCCGCCGGCGCGGATGCGCGGATCGATCGGCAATCCGCCCAAGAACGGGACGCTCATTTCCTCGGCGAGTTTCGAGCCGCCGCCCTCGCCGAAGATGTTGTAGCGGACGCCCGTGTCCGGCGCGATAAAGTAACTCATGTTTTCCACAACGCCAACGATCGGCGCGTTTACTTTTTGGAACATCTGCAGCGCCTTCCGAGCGTCGGCGAGCGAAACGTCCTGCGGCGTGGTGACGATGACCGCGCCCGTCAGCGGAATCGTTTGGCACAACGTCAGCTGGATGTCCCCCGTGCCGGGGGGAAGGTCGAACACGAGATAGTCGAGCTCGCCCCATTCGACGTCGGTCAGGAACTGCTTGATCGCGCCCGCCGCCATGGGTCCGCGCCAGATAACGGGTCCCGCCTCTTTCATCAGGAAGCCGATCGACATAATCTTCAAGCCGTGTTTCTCGACGGGCACGAGCGTCACCTTCTCGCCGAGATCGATCACTTTCGGTTTCTCGGAGACGCCGAGCATTTGCGGTATGCTCGGTCCGTAGATGTCCGCGTCCACCAAGCCGACGCTCGCGCCCTCTTGCGCCAGCGCGACGGCGAGGTTCGCCGAGATGGTGCTTTTGCCGACGCCGCCCTTGCCGCTCGCCACGGCGATGGTGTTCTTTACGCCGGGTAGCACGTCCTTCGGTTTGTCGGAGGCGACGGTCTTCGCGCCCATCTCCACGTCGATCGTCTTGGCTTCGGGCACGGCGTTCTTGATCGCCGCGACGCAGTCGTTTTGGATTTTATTTTTCAACGGGCACGCGGGGGTCGTCAGTTCGACGAGGACGCTCACGTCGTCGCCTTGGACGTCGATCTTCTTGATCATATTGAGCGTCACGAGATCTTTCTTGAGTTCGGGGTCTTCCACGCCGCGCAGCGCGTCGCGCACGCGGTCTTCGGTTACGTTCGCCATAGTGTTCCTCGTTATGTCTTGGCGACGGTTCTCGGCGGCGTCTCCTCGATGGAGAAGTCGTCGGCGTTCGCCATCAACCATTCTTGCGAATTAATCGGTCGTTCGTTTTCGCCCGGTTCGACGCGGCGGTAGGTTCCGTCGCTCGTCAGCTCGCGGGCTTTGCGGTTGTCGCGCAACATCACGTCGAGCACGACGTCCGCGAGGTATCGTTTCAGTCGGGGGTCTTGCACGGGCGCGGCGGTCTCGACGCGACGGTCGAGGTTGCGGGGCATCAAATCGGCGCTACCGATATAGACTTCCTCGTCGCCCCCGTTCAGGAAATAGAAAATCCGACTGTGTTCTAAGAATCTGCCGACCACGCTCACGACGCGGATATTCTCGCTCAATCCCTCGACGCCCGGCTTAAGGCAACAAATGCCGCGGACGTTGAGATCGATTTTCACGCCGGCGCGGGACGCTTCGTAGAACGCCGCGATAACGGCGGGATCGACGAGCGAGTTCATCTTAATCTTAACGCGCGCCTCTTTGCCCGCCTTCTTGTGCGCTATCTCGCGGAAGATTTTCTCGATAATCCGATCGCGAAACGTGACGGGGGCGACGAGGAGCTTCCGGAATTCCGTCTGCCCCGAGTAGCCCGTTAGATAATTAAAGACGTCGGAGACGTCCGCGCAGATATCCTCGTCGGCGGTGAGCATACCGATATCCGTGTAGAGCTTGG
>WJMR01000140.1 GCA_014727845.1 Ignavibacteriales bacterium | reverse complement strand
TCTACGCCGTCGTCTCCGCCGAGTCGGCGGGCGTCTCGAACGAGATCGACTCTCGACCGAGCGACGCCATCGCGCTCGCCGTTCGCGTCAACGCGCCGATCTACGTCAACGAGAAGGTGCTCGACGAGGCGGCGTTCACCCCCGAGGCCGACGGCGCGCCCGAAACGACCGAGATCGAGGACGAGTCGAACGCAACCGAACCCGCCGAACCGAAAACGAAGGAACGGAAGATAGAGCGATTGCACGACCGTCTGAAGAAAGCGTTGGAGGAGGAGGCGTACGAGCAAGCCGCGCGACTGCGCGACGAAATCAAGAAGCTTTCAAGCAATAACTGATTGCTCGATCGCGCACCATAAGCGCGGGACGTCGCGCCGCGCGCGTGCGGAAGCGCGCCGCCTCGAGCAGGCCCTGATAGAGAAGCGCCGAGCGAGTCGCTTCCGGCAGCCCCGCCTCGCGGGCGACGCGATCGACGAGCGCGTTCGACGCGCGAATCCGTCCCGAGGCGAACGCGCCGAAAACGCGACGCAACCGCGTCTCGTCCCCCGCCGCCCAAAACCGAGCCGCATGAAACGGGAGGATAGCGTTCATCAACAACTCGTCCGCCCGTCCCTCGCCGATCCGTCCAACGTCCTCGGCGTCGCGAGACGTTTCCGCGACCGTCATACGTCGGAGCGTCGCGTATCGTCGGCGGTCGTTACCGGCGCGGTCGAACGTCGTCGCCGTCCGTTCGGCGAACAATCGGAGAAAAATTCCCGCTCCCAAACGCGCCCCCGCCGCTAATCGCCGCTCCGGCGAGTTGGCGGGCCGCGCCCGAAATCGTCGCCAATCCTCTTGTCGCAGCCGCGTTCCCCAATACGCCGGCGAGAGCGCGTCCCACCGTTCTCGAATCGCGCGCGTTCGTTCCTCCGACGGATGTCGCGGGAGCAACCCCGACGCTCCGAACAGCGTCGCCTCGAGCGCCTCGTCGAGACGACGCGACGAACCGGCGATCTTACGGATATACCGATAATCGACCGAGCGGGCGAGCGCCCTCGTCGGGGACGCGTTCTCGGGATATCCGAGCGCCTCGAAAATGAATTCGTACAGCGTTTGTCGTCGAACGTCTTGACTCGCGAGAAGATCGCCGACGTTCGAGAAGGCGTCGAGCGGGAGTTGGAATTGCGTCGCGCCGTCGGGGGAGGGGAGGTCGCGCCGGTAGAGGAGTTCCTTCGCCCGTTCGAGTATGCGATCCCGCTTTCGGAGAAACCGCGTCGCCCCCAGTCGCTCGAGTCGATCCGTCTTCTCCTCCGCGTCGAACGTTCCGAAATAGTCGGGAAGCGGGGAGGGATCCTCGATCGGCGCGGACGCGGCGTTCGCGGGGAGGAACGCGCCGAGGGGAATCGAGGGGATCGTCCTGCCCGACGCGGCGCGCACGTAGCCGACCGTCGCGCGCGGATCGAACGGGATATGGAGAACGACGTCGTTGTAGCGCGGATTACCCGCGTGCCCGTGCGCCCGCCAATCCTCGCGTCGTCGATCGACTTCGATCGCGCCCACGTAGGCGATCCCGTTAACGCTCACGCGCGCCTCGTGGTAGTCGGGACCCTCGAGATCGTCGTCGCGAAATCCCGCGTCGCGGATCTCGACGAGTTCGTCCCGCGCGCCTCTCGCCGCTCGCAACGTTCGCGCGCCCTCCAACAGCGCGTACGCCTCGCGTTCGTTCCGCGCTATCGGTCCGGACTTACGCATATCTCTCGGTCGATCCTCACAGCTCCTCCAACGAGAACATCGCGTCGAGCGTGGCGACGAATCCGTCCGTTTCCTTCCGTTGATACCCGATTTCGACGACGACGCGCTCCATCGAGCCGGACGACGCGAAATAGTCGAACGGTTCGAGGAAGCCGAATATCTCTTTAAGGTCGAGGAACGACACGGTCGAAGCCGACGTCGATTCGTGGATCCCTTTCGCGTCAACGAACGCGAAGTGCGGCGACCGCGCCAGTTCCGTAAGATATCGACGGCGTTCGCCGAGCGGCGCGGCGTAGTTCTCGTCGAGCGCCTCGACGTCCGCCGCCGTCGTCGAGACGTAAAGGAGGTCGTCTTTCCGCGCGATGAATATAGAAAAGTCCTCGTCGATATCGAGGACGTAGTGGTCGCCGACCGACTCCATACCCTCGAACGCCATCACGGCGAGGATGTTGTCGATGGCTTGCTCGTCCGCGAGTTTGAAGCCCATAAGAACGCGCGGCATCAGCTCGTCGGTGAAGCCGTGCATCGAGACGAGCGCGTCTCCCTCGAGCGATTCGAGGAGCGCTCCGACCGGCAACGGGAAATCCTTCTGCGCCATATCGCGCACGCTCGGCATCGTCGAGACGAACGGAATGTTGAGCGAGACGCCAAAGACAATATAGTTCTCCTCGGGGGGTAGGTAACGGATCATAGTCGGGTCGAGCGAGTCGGAGAAGAAGTCCGCGCGCGCGCGGAGTCGTTCCGAGAAAAAGTAATCGAAGGAAAACCGCGCGACGCCCTTCTCGAAGTCGAGCGCCATAGCGATTCGTTCGTTCGGATCGAACGCCTCTTGCTCGATCGGTTCGCCGTAGAGATCGTACAGCCCCGCGACGGCGTCGGGGGGAAGGGTAATCCACGCCGAGAGGTCGCTTTCGCCGAGCGCGAGTCGTCGCGCGCGGGGATCGTCGGCGAGCGTTCGGTTCGCGCTCCGCTCTCGCTCGACGAGCTCTTGATACCGCGCCTCGACGGCGGCGTTCTCGACGGGAACGGATAGGCGCGCCAAGCCGGGGTTCCATCGGAGCGCCGGTTCCCCGTCGATCGTCGCGACGCGTTCCCCGTTCTCTTCCTCGATCTCGCCAGCGTCCTCGAACGACGCGACGAACTCCTCGAACCGATCGGCGTCGTTTACGCCCGCCGTCAATCGGATAAACGTCTCGTCCTCGAACTCGTCGAACGCCGCGACGACGCGCGCGTCGGGATCCAGACCGACGTCTTCGTCGCCGAGCAATACGCGAAGTAGTCTCGTCTCGGGAACGTCCGCCTCTTCCGCGATTCGTTCGTCGAGTCGGAGCGTCGTTCGCGCCTCGTCGTCCAGCCGCTCGGCGAGCGACCGCCAGTTGAGAAACATCGCGTAATCGGCGTCGGCGGGGATCGACTTCAACGTCTCTATCGTCTTTGTCTCCGACGACCACGTCGCTCGTTCGTCCGCGCCCGCGCATCCGGTGAGCGCCCATACCGCCGCCGTTACGACGAGAGCTTGTACGGCGACGAGCGTTTTCGCGTTTTGGTTTTTTCGCGCCCTTGCGCGCATAACGGTCTCCTTCTAATGGCGTGTTTCACTTTCCCCGCGCGGTAAGATACGGCGCCGCGCCCGGATTCTCAACCGTTCTTCGTCTTCGCGTCGATCGTCGTCCGCTTGCCGTTCGTCCGACGGTTTTCTATTTTTTACCGCTTATTTCGAGGAGAGCGAACCATAGTATGCCCGAAGACGCGGCGAACATGTTGACGCGATTAATCGAGCGCTACGGCGACGAGTTGATCGACGATCCGAAACGGCTCGGCGCGTTGCTGAGCGACCTCCGAGGCGAACGACGGCGGGAGAACCGCGCGATACTATTGGCGTTGGAGGAGAGGATCCCCGAGACGCTGCGCGCGCTCGAGGGACCCATCGACGAAATAGAGGAGCGACGGCTCGCCCTGACCCTCGAGGGGAACACGGGGCTCGACTCCGCCCTCGCGACTCTTACGATTCGCGAGTGGGCGCGAGCATTGCGGAAGGCGCCGCGCGGGGAAGAGGGAACCGAATCGGAGGACGAAGAGATAGCCGAAGGACGCTTGCGTCTCCGCGCCGAGGCGGAGTTGCGCGTCGAATCCTCCGTAAAGACGAAGAAACGCCCGCGCCCGTCCGACTATAAAAAACTCCTCGCCGCGACGCCGGTCGGACGCGTCCGCGCGAGCGAGGGTCCGCTCC
>WJMR01000139.1 GCA_014727845.1 Ignavibacteriales bacterium | reverse complement strand
GTCTTTAAAGCGTATGTACGTCCGTTCGCTCTCAAAGCGATAGGGTGCGGTGGATTTATACTTGATCGTCCGACCCATTACCCCGCCGTCGATCAAACCGCCGGCAATCGCGTTCGGATCGTCGTTGTTAACCACGAGCGTGTCCTCTTGTCGCATCTCGATCTTCGGCGCCTCGATCTCCAGATTTCCGCCAACCTCGATCGATCCGGAAGATTGAAGGTTTGCCGATTTTCCGACGACGAGCGAATGGAAATTTCGCTCCAAGCCGCCGTCGCCGAATAGCATAACGGTCGAGAATCCGGGAGAGAACCCAAGGTCGCTCGTATCCGCGGCTTTTGCGAGCGCGTTAGGATAGCGGAAGACGCCGTTGACGCGGATGATCGGCGCGTTGGGCGGGGTTACGATAAACGTTCCGTCGAGGACGAGGTCCGAGCCGATCTCGAAATCCTGCACGCCGTCTCCGACGGTCAGCTTGGCGCCGGGTTGGATTTCCAAGCCCGCGACGACGACCTTCTGTTGACCCGCGATAACGGGCGGGATCGACGAGGGCGCCACCACGACGCTGTCGGTCGGCGTCGGCGCCTTGCCCGAGGTCCAGTTGTTCGGATTGAACCAATTACTATCCTGCACGCCCGTCCACAGCCATTGCCCAAAGCCGAGCGGATAGACGGCGCTAATCAGCACCGACTCGCCGTCCGCCGCCATACCGACCATACCGGCGGAATCGAGATCGACCCATTCAACGTTCATAATGTATTGTTCGGCGGCGATCACGGGATCTTCATACCACGTCGCGCCGCCGTCCGTAGTGGCGTATCCGCCCACCGTGTTGTCGCTCAGCGCCGAGCCGAAGAGGGAGTCGCCCATCGCAAACCCGCTCACATAGAACGGCGTCGCCGAGGTGAACGTTTGCCACGAGTCGCCAAAGTCGGTCGTGCGATAGGTCTCCGCGCCGTTGGTGACGACGACGACCGTGTTCTCGTTCGGGATCGCGACGCTTTGCGGATATTCGTCGGGGAAGGGGTGCGCCGTCCACGTCAAACCGCCGTCTTGCGTTAGCAAAAGGTTCTCGCCGAAGCCCGGCGCGATCGCGCCTCGGAGCTCGTCGTACATTTCGAAATCGCCCGGCTCTTCGTTAAACGCCGACGTATCGGACCACGTGGCGCCGCCGTCGGTGGTGTTGATAAAGAAACCGGCGTAGGAAAGGTAGTTGTAGCCCGCGATGGCGATATTATCCTGATCGGGGTATTGCACGAGCCGATACTCGTTGTCGCCAAACTCTTGTTTTAGCGTGTCCCACGTAACGCCCCCGTCGGTCGTGCCGCAGGCGAGGGTGGAGGTGATATACACACCGCGCGTCTCGTCGAGGAAGTCAACGTCCTTCACTCCCTCGAATGTGCCGACATGCGGGGCGACTTCGTTCCAGGTCAACCCGCCGTCGGTGGTTTTCAGCACGCCCGATCGTCGCGTGCCGAGGTAGGCGGTGTATTGATCGACGAGCGAAAGCGCCGTGATGTCGGCATGCAACGTCGTCGTGTTGTCGGTCCACGTAGAACCGCCGTCCGAGGTGATATAGACGGCGCTTCCTATTCCGATCGCGCCAAAGTTGCCGTCGGCTCTAAAATTGGTAGGAGGGTCGAATGCGTCAACCGCCGGCGGATCGGTCGTCGCGCTTTCCCAAGTATCGATATTAAATTGATGGATGGAAGTGATCGTTGTTTCTCCCGCATACCCTTCCGCCGTCATAAACAAACCTCCGTTGGGACCGTACCCCACCAGCGTCGGCGTTTCGGAGTATTGAATAGTCGATGACGACCACGTTTCGCCGCGGTCGGTCGAGACGTGATACGAGGGTTGATAATCGGCGTCTTCCCCCGATATGAGAATCTCGGAGCCGTTGTAGTCAACGCTCCATACCGAGTTCAGTTGAAAGTCGGTTATTTCCGTCCACGTAACGCCGCCATTAATGGTGTTATAGAGTTTAGATTCAAAGAACGTCGAATCATACGAAACGGCGATCCAATCGGTCGCGGAGATTGCCTTAAAATCGCGGAAGTATGATGTGTCGGTAAACCCGTTCGGCGTTTCGAACCAAGAGCTTCCCGCGTCGGTGGTGCGGTAGGTGGCGTTTTGGGCGGCAACGATTCCCTCGGTCGCCGAGTAGAAATCAATCGAGATGAAATAGGGATTGTAATAATATCCGAGCGAGTCGGGCGTTCCTCCGGGGCGTCGCAATTCGAGCGGCGTCCACGTCTCGCCGCGATTGGTGGTGCGAAACGCTCGATCGCCGACGACGACGCCGACGTCCGGGTCGGCGAAAGCTACGGCGGTGAAGGGCGCGCGCTCGCCCAGGATATTAACGCGCGTGGACCAGGATTGCCCTCCGTCCGTCGTTCGGATAATCGAGCTTTCTTCGCCGACGGCGATCACGATACCCGCCGCGGGAACGGCGAGATCGTTAACGCTGTAGCCGCCCGTCCATGGATGGAGCGGGATCCACGGAGTTTTCCGATAGTCGCCCTCGGCGGTCGAGAAGACCAAACCGTTCTCGGGGACTCGCTTGTCGGTCGTGACGGGAAGATTGTCGAACGCCTCGCGCGCCGCGCCTTCCTCGAAGCCGCGCTTCGCGTTATCGATAATATTCTGCCCGAGAAGCTCGGGCGAGCCAAATAGTAGTACGCCTAAAAGTAGCGTTAATAAACCGCGCATTATGCTCTCCCATTATTATTAAGTTGATTTCCCGCGGAATTTGCGAGATATCCGCGTCTCTCCATAACCTAATAATCCTCAAACAATGCGTTTGGCTAAAAAGTTCTTATTGCTCATTGGAGTGTGACGACTCTCACACATTGAAATCACGAGCCGCATAAAAAAAACGACCGCCGCACGGTTGGCGACGGTCGGTGAAAAGCGGGAAGAAGAGGCGGCTACTTAATTAGTAACATCTTCTTGGATTGAACGAAGCGATCCGCTTGCACTCGGTAAATATAGACGCCCGAGGCGAGCCCCGACGCGTTGAAGATCGTCTCGTAATAACCGCGCTCCATTTCGCGATCGACAAGCGTGGCGACTTTTTCGCCGAGCACGTTGAAGACGTCGAGCCGAACGCGACCCGCCTTAGCGACGTCGAACTTGATCGTCGTCGTCGGGTTGAACGGGTTCGGATAGTTTTGC
>WJMR01000138.1 GCA_014727845.1 Ignavibacteriales bacterium | reverse complement strand
CCTCGAAGGGCGCCGATCAGACGCGATCCACTAAGAAGCGGCGCAAATCTTCGACGCGGCGAAAATCGTAGTCGGGTTCGAGCGCCAAGAGTTTCTCTTCCCCGTAACTATCCCACAAGGCGGCGGCGACCTTTATTCCCGCCTCCCTACTCGCCAAGACGTCAACGGCGTTGTCCCCGATCATCAGCGTTCGTTCGCGCGCGGCGTTGGATTCGGCGAGCACGCGCTCGACGCCGTCCGAGGAGGGCTTGTGGTGGGTCACGTCGTCGCCCGAGACGATCGAGTCGAAGATTTCCAAGACGCCGAGCTTTTCGAGCGTAATCTCCGTCGTGCGGCGCCCCTTGCCCGTGAAGACCGAGAGGAAGACGTCGCGCCCCTTCAACTCGTCGAGCGTTTCTCGCATCCCCTCGTAGAGCGCGACTCCCGCGTGGTTCTCGGCGTAGTACGCCATATAGTCGGCGACGACTTCGGCGTAATCGTCTGGAAAGAGTTTTCGGAGAATCACCTCTTCGGTGGGTCCGAAGTGTTCGTGAATTTCTTCCGGCGTCAGCGTCTTTCCGAGATAGCGCGCGCAGACGTGGTTGAATGAGTCGTAGATGAGTTGATTCGTCGAGGCGAGGGTGCCGTCGAGATCGAAAATAATACAGTCGAGATCTTTCATAGCGTTACGCCTCGGCGGCGTTCGTCCGTCGAGGGGGAGCATTAATTATAGATTACTATTTTGCGGAGTCCGACGCGGTCGCCTCGAGCGGCAGGTCTTCGGCGGCGCGCGCCACGTCGGCGTACGCCTGTTTCACCGCCTCGCGCTTTTTCTCGAGGTCGCGTTTTTCGTCGGGATTAATCGTTTCGGCGTTCTCGATTCCCGCTTCGTATTGTTTCATCAGCGAGTCGTATTGCTCGTCGTAGGGAACGTCGTCGAGCCGTCGGATCCATTCGTCGAGGTCGCCGGAGGAATTGACGAGGTCGTCGAGCGCGGCGACCGCGCCGGCGGCTTCGTCGAGCGTTTGATGCAATTCGGCGGCGGAGGTTTGCGAACGCTCCTCTCCGCAACCGAACGCCGCCAACGCGATGAGCGCGGCGGCGATCGTCAATCGGTTCATAGGTTCTTGACCGAGTTCCGAGCGGAAGTTATCCGCCGAACTTCTCGCCCATCATTCGTTCGTTGTCGGCGGCTTTGTTCTGGAGTTCCTCGCGGCGTTTTTTCAGCTCCTCGAGGTCCTCTTTGCTCAGTTCCGCGCCGTGTTTTTCGAGTTGGTCGTCGAGCGTGGTTTGGAGTTGCGTCAACTTGTCGGTGTTGCCGCTCTTCTCGTATTTCTCCATAAACGCTTCGAACGAGTCGGAGGATTCGATCATCTGCTTGGTGTCGTTGACGACCTGTTCGTACTCGTCGAGCGTCTTTTGGATCTCGCCCTTCGGACCGCTCTCGCCGCAGGCGGCGAACAGAACGGCGACGACGAACGCGGCGGCGAGGATACTTCGATACTGCGTCATAACGCGCCCCTTGTGTGTTTAGTTGGAATTTCGGATTCTCCGCTCGGCGGCGGATTTGAACGTGGAATATACGTCCCGCCGAATTGAAAGACAAACGGGGCGACGGACGCGGCGAAAAAAAAGCGGCGCCCTCTCGGACGCGGCGAAAAAAAGCGGCGCCCTCTCGAACGCCGCTCGGTAAACCGCGATACGCGTCGCTTTAGTTGACTTGCGCGTCGGGCGGCTCCTTGGCGTCGAAGCCGAAGGGGTTTCCGCCTTGCTGATCGACTTTTATCTCGCCGAAACGCGACTCGTATTTTCCGACGTTCTCTTGCAACGCCTTCAACAACATCTTGGCGTGCAACGGCGTCATAATGATTCGGGATTGCACCTTCGCTTTGGGGACGTTGGGCATCGCTCGCGTGAAGTCGATAATGAACTCCGCGGGCGAGTGGGTGATGATCGCCAAGTTGGCGTAGGTGCCTTGCGCTTGCTCTTCGCCGAGCTCGACGTTGAGCTCGCGCGGGTTCGGCGTCTTTTTCGGTCCGCCGTTTGGTTGATCGCTCATTTAATCAAGCTCGGTTTCTACGTCCACGTCTCTTTCGATCGTGCCGCCGGCGCGGATTGTGTCGGCGTTGTCGAACGCTTCGAGCGCCTTTTCCTCGTCGCCCGTAATCGTATAGACCTGACCCAACCGCTCCCACATCGGGGCGTTGTTCGGATCGTCGTCGAGGTACGACTCGATGTACGGCAACGCTTCTTCGTATTTGTCGAGTTCCTTTTGGCGCATCTCGTCGGCTTTCTCTTCCGAGATGTCTTCGATCGCCTCGGTCTCGTCCTTAATTTCCTTGCCCCACTTAATGTACATATCCACCAATCGAAGTTTCGCCTCGGTGAAGTCGGGATCGATCTCGACGGCTTTCTTCAACTGCGCGCGCGCGCCTTCCCACTCTTTCGCGTCCGTGAGGAAGATGCCGTACACCAGCCGGAAGAACTTATTCTCGGGATCCTCTTCGACGCCCTTCTTCACTTCGCGTTCGGCGTCCTCGAAGCGGGACGCTTGGAGGTAGGCGTCGATCAATCCTTGAAGGATGTCCTTGTTCTCCGGGAACATCTCGCGGGCGCCTTCCATAATTTCGGCGGATTCGTTGTAGATCTTCATCGCCTCGACGCTGTCCTCGACGGCGCCGTCGGTTTTGAAATCGATCCACATTTTCCGCGCCTGCTCGTTGCGAACGTAGATGAGGTTGCTATAGACTTTCGCGGAGCTATCCGGGAACGCGGTGATTGCGTCCTCGAAAGCGGCTTCGGATTGTTGATAGAAAATCTTCACGCTGTCTTCGTCGGAAGCGTCGGCGGCGGCTTGGTAATACTTCACGCCTTTGTTGTAGTTCTGGCTCCACGCGTTATAGCGATAGGCGAGGATATCCTGCGCGAACTTATCGCCGTACGCCAACGAGGAGTCGAAGACCTCGTTCATCTTCTTGAAATTCTCGTCTTCGGCGTAAACGGTGCCTTGCAAATAGTAATTCTCGGCGCTACCGCCGTTCTTGGAGACGTCTTTTTGCAACATCTCCATCGCCTTCTCATAGTTCTTCTGTTGGAGGTACAACTTCGCGCTGGTCATCTCGGTGGAACCGCATCCGTAAACGAGAATCATCGTAAGCGCGACGACAAACGCGGAGGTCGCGAAACGTTTCGCTTTCATTACCGCTCCCATATTTAAAATAGATAGGTGTTGGATTAGCATTCCTATTTAAAATATAAAGTTAGCGATTCGATAATGCCATGTCAAGCCGCCAAAATCCTCCGGACGTCCGCCGGAGCGAGGATCGCGACGGATCGACGACGCGCGTCATCGATCGGAACTATACGACGAAGCGCGGGCGGGATAAGTTCTCTTCGGAACGCTCGGAAGCGCCGCCAATCGGACGTTCGACCGAGCGGACGGGCTAAACAAATCCGCGCGAGATACGATAATTCTATTGAGAACCATAATAAGCTCGAAAGGAAGAGCCCAATGAACGGAGCGAACGCGAAATCGGTTTTAACCTCGTTATTAGAGGCGGTGGACGCCGTCGTGGACGCCGCGGCGACGAAGCAAGGCGCCGTGATCTACGGATCGGCGAACGATCTTAAGGAAGCCGTCGCCATAGAGGAAACGGCGACGAGACGACTGCGCGAGGCGGAGAGCCGACGCGTCGCCTACGTCTATCTGCACGGCTCGAACGCGAACGACCGCATTAGCGACATCGCCAACGTGAAGAGCGAAGAGGAACGCGAGGCGCTCGCCGGCATCGAGAAGAAGATCGCCGCGACCGCCCGACGCGCGCACCGAATAAACCAACGCAATATGCTCGTCATCGAGCAATCCAAACAATTTGTATCGCAAGTGATCGCCGCGGTCGTCGGGCAAACGCCTCGCGCCCTCGTCGATCGTAAGGCGTAACCGGAACAACGAGAGCGAAGAGAGCGAGTCGAGTATGAACCGGCTTCTGGATATCGGCAAGAACAGTATCATGACGTATCAGTACGCGCTGAACGTCTCGTCGCACAACATCACCAACGCCGGCGACGAGGATTTCTCGCGTCAGGAAGCCAACCTCACCTCCTACGCCCCGCACGCCTACGAACCGTATCCGCACTACTGGGGATCCGGCGCGATGATCAACTCGCTCGACCGCGCCTATAGCGAGTCGATCGACCGGAATATGCGCGAGGCGTTCACGAGCGTGGAATACAACAAGAAACGCAGCGATCTGCTCGCGCTCATCGAGGCGCGCGTCAACGAGCCGGGCGAGCTCGGCGTCTCCTTGCTCGCCAACGAGTTCCTCAATTCGTTCGACCAACTCGCCGCCAACCCCACGTCGTATCCGCTTCGCTCGAACGTCGTCTATACCGCCGAACGGCTTTCCGATCAATTTAAACATGTGTACGACGGCTTCGACGAACTCTCAGCCGACGTCGTTCACGACGCGACCGAGACGGTCGAGGCGATTAACCGCCTAACCGAGAAGATTCAACTGACGCTTAAGGAACTCAACCGCACGAAGAACGAGAGCACGAAGCGCAACGACTTGCTCGACGAGCGCGACACGGCGATCCGCGAACTGAGCAAACTCGCCGAAGTCAAGGTCGTTCACAACGAGGACGGTCGCGTCT
>WJMR01000016.1:5000-34210 GCA_014727845.1 Ignavibacteriales bacterium | reverse complement strand
ACTTCAAAGTCGTCGGCGGCGACGGCGGCGATTTGTTCATTGACAGTTCGCGCGTCAACGGATGGCTCTTCTCCGTCCTCCCGATTCCTTGGGCGGAGGAAAAGACGAGGATCTACGACGACGGCGGCAAAACGGAAATCGTCTTCGGACCGGGCACGTACGTCGATCGCTCCGAATATCCCGAAGCGGAAACCGACATCGAGAAATACGAGCCGGTGCAACTGCAACGCGGGTCCGACATGCTCATTAACCCGATACTCGAATTCCATCCCGATAAGGGCGTCCACTTCGGCGGCGGTCCCTCATTCTACAATTATAACTTCCGTCGTTTCCCCTACGAGTCGCGGCTCCGTTTCCTCGCCTCCTACGCCACCGAGCTCGACGCGTTCAATCTGTCGTTCAACGGCAAGTTCAACAACTTGATCGAGGGCGCGACGGTCGAGATCGGCGTCGAGCGAACGGGGTTGGACTTGGCGAACTACCACGGGTTCGGTAACGAGACGGGTTACGACGAAGAGGTTCGCGAGCGCGGGCTCTATCGAATCGAGCGGCAACTACTCGACGCGAGCGCGGCGGTCGAGTTCGAGATTCTCCGCAACACAAGCGTTCGCGTCGGCGTTTCCTACTACGATTCCCATACCGAGGCGAAGGACAACCCCTTCCCCGCGCTCTATCGCGAGGGCTTGTACGGAACGGGTCGGTTTATCTCGGCGGCGGCGAGAGCGCGGATCGCCTACGACACCCGCGACGACGAAGACTTCGCCTACGAGGGCGCCTACCTTGAACTGACGCGCGACTACCGTCCAAAACTCTTCGACGTCGAGGAGGCGTACGGCGGCGCGGGATTCGACGCGCGCGTCTATCGCTCGTGGCGCCTGCCCAATCGCCTTACGCTCGCGTTCCGCGCGGCCGGCGAGCGGATGTGGGGGCGTTCGCCCTTCTACGACGCGGCGTTTCTCGGAGGACGTTACGATCTTCGCGGCTATTCGCCCGAGCGCTTCGCGGGCGACGCGTCGCTCGTCGGCCAAGTAGAGGCGCGTCTCGAATTGACGCGGCTAAAGTTTCTCGTATATGGCGACTTCGGCATGCACGCTTTCGCCGAGACGGGGCGCGTCTTCGCCGATCATGAGGCGTCCGACCTCTGGCATCCTTCATACGGCGGCGGCGTGTGGATGGTCTTCCTCGATCGCCTCTTCACCGTCTCGGCGACGGTCGGCGTTTCGGAGGAACGAGTCGCGTTCTACTTCCGCACGAAGTTGAGCTTTTAAGTATGACGATCGCGAAACTCATCGGAGTCGTCGCTCTCTTCGTCGCGGTGGCGGCGGCGCAATCGCGCGACACGACGGTCGTCGCGGGCGCGGAGTACGACCGCTCGGGAATGCATCGTCTTCTCTTTGGCGAGAATTGGCGGGACGTTTGGGCGACGCCGATCGTCGTGCCCGTTCTCGACGTCGATACATTCGCGGGCGGCTTAACGGCGCTTAAACGCGGCGGCGGAATGCAAACAAAAACGCTGCATCTCGTGGACTCGCTCGGACGGCGTTGGAAATTCCGCTCGATCAACAAGGACGCGAGGAAACTCCTGCCGCCGGAAATGCGGTCGGATTTCTCCGAAGATATCGCGAAGGATCAAATCAGCTCGGCCTATCCCGCCGGCGCGTTGGTCGTCGCGCCGCTGCTTGATTCCCTCGGGATTCTTAACGCGCCGCCCGCGCTCTACGTCATGCCCGACCATCCCGCGCTCGGCGAGTGGCGCCAAGAGTTCGCCGGCATGCTCGGCACGCTCGAGGAACACCCCGACGAGAACGAGGACGAGGCGCCGAAGTTCGCCGGTTCGGAAAAAATATTCGGATCGATTAAGCTCTTTAAACGCTTGGCGGATCACCCCGACGAGCGCGTCGATCAAGTCGCCTACCTCGAGGCGCGGCTCGTCGATCTCCTTGTCGGCGATTGGGATCGACACTCCGACCAGTGGCGCTGGGCGGCGTTCGATCGCGACGGCGCGCGCGTGTGGGAGCCGATACCCCGCGATCGCGACCAAGCGTTCGTCCGTTTCGATTGGATCGCGCCAAAGATCGCCGTATGGATCGTCGATCAACTCAACCATTTCGACGACAAGTACCCCGACGTCTTCGAGCTGACTTTCAACGCGCGCTATCTCGACAAGCGTCTTCTCTCCGAGATCGACCGCGCGACGTGGGACTCGGTCGCGCGCGCTACCGCCGAGCGATTGGACGACGAGACGATCGAAGCGGCGATAAAGGCGTCTCCGCCGGAATACTTGCCGATCGCGGAAGAGCGCTTGACGCGAGCGCTTAAGAGCCGACGCGACGCCTTACCCGATTACGCCGGCGAATTCTACGAGCTGATCAACGAGCACGTCGAGATCTACGGAACGAACGAGCGGGACTCCGCCGTCGTACGACGAACGAGCGAGGACGAAACCGAAGTGGCGCTCTACTATTTTGAAAACGACGAGCCGACGATTCGATATGAGAAAATGTTTAGGAACGACCTGCTCGGCGACGTGCGCGTATTCCTTCTCGACGGGGACGACGTAGCGGTCGTCGAGGGAGAGGACAACGGAGTCGTCGTGCGGATTATTGGCGGCGAGGGGGAGGATCGCTTAGTGGATCGAACCCGAACGAGCGGATGGGCGCCGACGACCTTGATAGGCGCGGGTTCCACGAAGTTCTACGACTCCGACGACGGGACCGAGTTTGTCGAGACCGCCGCGACCGACGTGTGCCGCGAGCCGTACGACTATCCCGAAGACGATATCGAACGCTATGAACCGAGAGGACGCGACTACGGCGCCGAATTTAAATTCTATCCGCTTCTCGATTACGGCTCCGAGGAGGGCGTCTCGATCGTCGCGCTTCCGAAACTCTTCGGCTACGACTTCCGGATGCGACCGTATCGCTTTCGCGCCGAGTGGCGACTCCAATACGCGTTCGGCGTCGGCGGCGCGCTGATGGAGCATACGGGACAATACCGAAACGCGATAGGCGCGGCGACGTTCAAGTGGGGCGCGCGTTTCACGCAATTGGATTTCGCGCGCGTCTATCCCTACGGTATGCGCGCGCTAGACGTCGATCCCGACGACGACGATTACTACGACGCCGACATGACGCTCGGCGAGGCGCGACTCGCTCTTGAGCGAACCTACGGCGTCGTCGCCATTGCCATCGGCGCCCACTATCGCGCCCAACGTTTCGAGACGCCGAGACCCGCGCTACTCGCGGAGTATCCGAGAGGCGCCAAAGACGCGGGGGATTACCACTACTTGAAAACGCTCGTCGAGGCGGAGCTCGATCGGCGAGACTCGGAGTCGGCGTCGCTCTCGGGGTACTATGTAAAACTCCGAGGGGAGTGGTCGCCCGTCGCGCTAAGCGCCGAACGCGGTTTCGGCGGCGCGTCGGCGGACGCCCGCGCGTACGTCGATTTCGATTTCGCCAAAGTCTCGACCCTGGCGTTGCGCGCCGCGGGCGAGCGACGCTTCGGCGACTATCCCTTCTTCGAGAGCGCCTTCCTCGGCGGCGACGAATCGTTGCGCGGTTTCCGCGATCGTCGATTCTCGGGCGAGGGCGCCGTCGTTCTCCAAGCCGAATGGCGACAGAGCGTGGCGGAGTTCGCCGACGCCTTGCCGGGCGTACTCGGCGTATCATTCTTCGCGGAGACGGGGCGGACGTTCGGCGAAGGCGTGAAGAGCGAGCGGTGGCGCCCTTCCTGCGGCGTTCAAGTCTGGCGGTTCTATCTAAATCGCGGCTTAAATTTTATGGCGGGCGCGGGCTTCTCGGAGGAGTCGATTACCCTCTCGTTCGGGATGAGTCTTGATTTCTGATCGGCGCCGAGGCGTTGATTCCGAGAAACTAATTCCACTTATTATGCTATGCAAAAACCGTTGATTGTGTTCGCGCTCGCGGCGGCGCTCGGATGCTCGGGCGGGGAGGCGTTACGGATCGTTAACGTCGAGCCGACCGTGTGGGTTGACCGCATGCCCGGACCCGACGGTCCGTCGCTTCACGTTTTGGCGCTCGCGACGTTGAACGAATCCCTCGCCGAGTCGGAGGAAGTGGCGGTTCGAGTCGAGCTTGAAACCGACGGAGAGACGATCTCGCTAACGACCGAGCGAGTCGAGCGTATAGAGCGAGAGAGCGGGACGACGGTGCGAGCGATCGCCTCCGCGCCCGCGACCGCCAAGATAAAAACGGTCACGATGACGATTACGCTCGACGTTCGCGGCGAGCAAACCGTCGCTCGCGTGGAAGCGGTCGAGATACAAGCGGTGTATTAGGACGCGGAGACAACCGCGCGGCGCGGCGTTCGTTTATTACGGGACAACTATGAAGAGAGAATGGCAATCATTTATTAAACCGATATTCGAGAATAAAACGCTTCGGACGATTCTCATTCTTGGCGCGGCGGCGAGATTGGCGGCGGCGTTGGCGTTGGGGATGTTCGACCTCGATTACTATTGGGAATTCGGCACGATCGCCGAACACCTCGCCGACGGGAACGGCTATTCGATGTTCGTCTTCGACGGCAAGGAGGCGGAATATATCGAGGATCGCGACGAGCGTCTTGCGTTGGAGAGCGCGTATCCCGTTCCCTCGGCGTATATGCCGCCGGCGTATCCGCTCTACTTGACGCCGTTCATGGTCGTCGAGTCGGACTTACTTCGGAACGCGCTTCTGATCGCAGGCGCGCTCGCGTTCTATTTTCTCGCGACGCTTGGCGTATATAAGATCGCGCTCGACTTGTTCGACGAGCGAGTCGCGCTTTGGGCGGCGGGATTCGCGGCGTTCCTACCGGACTTTATTTACTCGGTCAACCCGACGACCTCGACGGCGGCGACGCACGCCGTTACCGCGCTGACCGTTTACGCGTTCGTTCGATTGAGCGACGGCTTCACGTGGCGCCGCGCGTTGTTGGCGGGAATCTTTACCGCGGCGCTCATACATCTGCGAATGGAAATGTGGGCGTATCTCTTTGTCGCCTCGGCGGTCGTACTCGTCAAGACGAGACAATGGAAAGCGCCGGCGGTCGTCGTCGCGACGGTCGTCCTCCTGGCGGCGCCGTGGCAAATCCGGAACTACATAGTCTTTGATGAATACATCCCGACCACCACCGCGGCGGGTTTGAACCTCTACCGAGGTTGGAATAAATACGAGGTCGGGCATTGGGGCGACGACAAGATGCAAGCCGAGCTGAAGGGCTACATGGATCGCAAGGACTACGAAGCGCGAGTAAGTGAGACGTTTCGCCGCGAAGCGATAGAATACGCGACCGAGCGACCGGCGGAGGCGACGTACCGCGCGTTCGAGAAAGCGTTCTACTTCCTCGTATTCGATCCAAAACTGATGAGCGCCGCGGAATGGCTTGCGTTGCCGTTCCATCTTGTCACGTTCGGACTAGGAATTGGGGGCATGCTTTTATTTGGCGTTCGTGACAAACGGGCGATGCCCGCGCTCTACTTCATAATTTCCTTCGCCGCCGCCGTCGCGGTCTTTGGATTAGTTCGGCATCAAACGCTCGCTCGAATCGCGTTGGTTCCGCATGCCGCCGCGGTTGCGGTGTTGTTGTTTGAACGATACGGGACGCCGATATGGAGGCGTCTCCAAGAGAGAGTATAATTCGATCGCGCGTGGAAGCGGTCGAGATACAAGCGGTGTATTAGTTATGATTGAAGAGTTACTTTACGCGGCGGGTTTGTTGATCTTCTCCGGATTTTTCTCCGGGGCGGAGATGGCGTACGTGATGAGCGACGTCGGCCGACTCGAGGCGCGGGCGCGACAACGAGGCGGCGCGGCGAGAGCGGCGGTGCGATTCGCCAAAACTCCCGACGCGTTTTTCTCCACCATTCTCATCGGCAATAATCTCGCGAACGTCGCCTTCGCGTCGGTCGCCGCGGCGCTCGCCGCTTTCTGGTTGCAATGGAGCGAGTGGGGCGTCCTCGTCGCCACCACGCTCGCGCTGCTGGTCGTCGGCGAACTCACGCCGAAATATGTGGCTCGCGAAATTCCCAACCGATTTTTCTTAGCCGCCGCCTTGCCGTTGCGCCTCGCCTACTACCTGCTGTATCCGTTCGTCGCTCTCGCCGCCGCCCTTTCACGGAAGACCACCGCGAGCGCGACCATCGAGGAGGAGTCGATCGCGCGTCTTCTTTCGCGCGAATCGTTCGAGCGGATCGTATCGGAAGACGCGGCGGGCGATGGGCGCGACGACGGAGAGATTATCCGAAAGGCGCTCTCGCTGAAGGATCAACGCGTCGGCGAGATTATGCGTCCCCGCACCGACGTGGTCGCGGCCGATCTCGACGACCCGATTGAAAAAGTGGTGGACGCGTTCGTCGAGAGCGGATACTCGAAACTCCCCGTCTATCGCGGCAATCTCGACGACGTCGTCGGCGTGGCGTTGGCGTACGACCTCTTTAGGGAACCGACGTCGCTAAAGGCGATCACCCGCGAGGCGCTCTTTATGCCCGAGGCGCGGCCCTGCAACGACGCGCTCGAGGATTTCATCTCCCACGGGGTCACCATCGCCGTCGTGGTGGACGAGTTTGGCGGAACGGCGGGCATCGTTACGTTGGAGGACGTTATCGAGGAGATGCTCGGCGAGATCGAGGACGAGTACGACGTCGAGGAGGATGTGTGCCGACGGCTCGCCGAGAACGTGTACCTCGTCAGCGGACGCGTGGAGATCGACGACGCGAACGAGCGGCTCGGACTCGACTTCCCCGACGGATCGTACAACACCGTCGGAGGGTTTACGGTCAGCGCGGCGGGTCGCATTCCGAAGCAAGGGGAAACGATCGACGTCGGCGAGTGGCGGATACTCGTCGTGCGCGCTTCGGCCACGCGCGTCGAGTTAATAAAGGCGATACGAAGCGGCGAGGCGACGCATTTGTTAACAAGTTAACTAAACGAAGGATAACTAACGCCCGGGCGATAATTATATAGGAATATAAAAAAAAGGAGCGACGCCCGTTAGGAACGTCGCCCCGGAGGAGTGATGGAGTAATTTAATTATCGAACAACGCCCCGCCGAATTTAGCCCTCGCCGACTCTCTCGTAATATTTACCTCCCTATTCGTTCTTGCCGCGTCAATCGTTCGGTCGTCGTTCGCGCCGAAGAGGAGGATCGTCTCGTCTCTGCCCGCGCCGGCGATCTTGGATCCGTCCGGCGAATAGCGCACGGCGGTGACGTCGGCTTTGGATCCCGGGTACGTTTTCACGCGTTCGCCCGTCGTGGCGTCCCAAACAAACACCACTCTGTCCGCGCCGCCCGCCGCAATGCGCTCGCCGTCGGGGGAAAAGGCGAGGGAAAGGAGTTCGCGCTCGGCGCCGCGAAACGTTCGGAGAAGCTCGCCCGTCGAGGCGTTCCACAAGCGCGCGGTGCCGTCGTAGCCGCACGCGGCGACAAAACGGCCGTCGGGCGAGTACGTCGCCGATCCGACCGCGCTCGTCATCCCGACAAACTCGCGAACGGGCTCGCCCGAGGCGACGTCGTATTCCGTCACCGCGTCGTTCCACGAGCCGACCAACAAACGCTCGCCGTCGCGCGAAAACGCGAGCGACGAGATCCAAAGGGCGTCCGTCTCGATCTCGCCGAGTGCCACGCCGCCGGAGGTTTCCCACACGCGCAACTCGCCGAGCGCCGAACCGCTTGCGACAATATCGCCGTCGGGCGAGAACGCCAACGCGGTTACGCCCTCCTTGTGTCCGAAGAGCGTGCGGATCGGTTTCGCTTGCTCGACGTTCCACAGTTTGATCGAGCGATCCCACGAACCGCTCGCGATCGTCGAACCGTCGGGCGAGTAGGCGATCGAGCCGATCCACTCCTTGTGACCGTTCAGCGCCTTCTCGATTTGCGCGTTCGAGTGATCCCACACGATGATCGAATTGTCGAAGCCGCCGCTGGCGAGTCGGTCGCCTTGAGGCGAGAAATCCAACGCGGCGACCCAATCGTCGTGCCCGCGCGCGCCGGCTATTTTCGCGCCGCCGGCGACGTTCCACATCCGCAGCGTTCCGTCCAATCCGCCGCTTGCGAAGCGACCGCCGAGAGGTGAGAAGTCAACGCCGCTTACATAAGCGTCGTGGCCCGCGAACGTTTTAACGGGGTCGGAGGAATCGACGCGCCAGAGTACGAGCGCGTTATCCGCGCCGCCCGAGACGAGCGACTCGCCGTCGGGGGAGAAGGCGACGGTCGTCGCGTTGCCGCCGTGACCTCGGAATCGGCGGATCTCCTTGCCCGACGCGGCGTCCCAAAGAATGATCGAGCCGTCGTCGCTCGCGCTCGCCAAGCGCGTTCCGTCGGGCGAGTAATCGACGTCGCGGATTCTACCGGTATGACCGCGCAAAACGCGGACGGGCTTCTTCTCTCCCGGCGCCCAAATCTTAACGGTGTTGTTCTTGTCAACCATTGAAACGCCGGCGCCGGTCGCGAAGGAGGCGCCGTCGGGGGAGAAGGCGACTGAAGTGAAAACGTCGCCGCCGCCGAGGATGCGTTGGCGCGTCGCGCCCGTTCGCGCGTCCCATACGCGGATGGTTCGATCTCGCGAGGCGCTAACGATTAGCGAGCCGTCGGGGGAGAACGCCACGCCGTTGACGGCGTCGTCGTGCCCCTCGAGCGTTCTGATAACCGCGCCGCCTCGGAGGTCCCAAAATTTGACCGTCTTGTCGTCGCTTCCCGACGCCATAAGCGCGCCGTCCGAGGAGAACGCGACGCACGTAACCCAATTGTCGTGTCCGGCAAGCGTCGCGAGGCGCGCGCCTGATTCCGCGCTCCAAATCTTGACGGAGTTATCCGCTCCGCCCGTCGCGATTTTATCGCCACGTGGCGAATATTCGACACACAGCACATTGTCGGCGTTACCCGCGTTGAGCGTCGCCCGTTCCGCTTGCCCGAAGGCGAGCGAAGAGCCGAGGACGAGAACGCCTATATATATTAGTTTAAACTCGGTTCGGAATATCCGAAAGCGTCCGTTCGCGGTTCTTTGCTCCATCGATCTTCTCCTCTTCTTTGGGGAGAAGATTCAAGAAGAGCGCCAAGCGTTAACGTTGTGCGACGACGACTTGCACGACGCCGAACGTGAGCGTTTTTCGTTTCACGGAGGCGAAGCCCGCCTCCTTGAGGAGCGCGACGAGATCGACGTCGCGGTCGAACGCCTCGACCGACTCGGGCAGGTAGCGGTAGGCGGATCGTTCTCCCGAGACGACGCCGCCGACGAACGGGAGGATGCGCTTGATGTAGAAGCGATAAAAGAAGCGGACGACGGGGTTCTTCGGAAGGGAGAATTCGAGGATCGCCGCGGCGCCGCCGGGTTTGAGCGTCCGTCGGAACTCACGGAAGGCGGCGGGGAGGTCGTAGAAATTTCGGACGCCGAAAGAGACGACGATCCTATCGAACGACTCGTCGGCGAAGGGGAATTCCTCGGCGACGGCGAGCGCGGAGGCGCCTCGGCTCCACGGTCGTTTCTCGGCGAAGAGTCGGAGCATCTCGATGGAAAGGTCCACGCCGAGCGTTACGCCCGCGCCGGCTTTTTTCGCCTCGGCGGAAAGATCGCCCGTGCCGCACGCCACGTCCAACACCGCGCCTCCCTTCGGCACGTCGGCGAGTCGGATCGTCTTCTTCCGCCAGAAGACGTCCACGCCCGCGCTGAGCGAGCGGTTAAGGAGGTCGTATCGCCGCGCGATGCCGTCGAACATCGAGCGGACGCGGTTGCGTTTACTATCCGTCATTACGTTCCTTCGTTCGGGTTTGGAGAAATTTTGCGAGCGCGCGGAACTGTTCGGGCGCCAACTCCTCGGCGCGCGCGGTCGGATCGACGGGCGCCCCCTCGAGCGAGACGCCGCCGAAGCCGCCGCCGGCGAGCGCGTTCTTGAGCGTCTTCCGCCGCGTTCCAAACGCCGCCTTCACCGTGCGAACGAGGAACGCGTCTTCCTCGGGCGTTTCGTTCGCGGGAGGGAAATCCAGGCGGATCACCGCCGAACGCACGTCCGGTTTGGGGCGGAAGACGTGCCGCGAGACTTTGAACAACAGCCGCGGCTCGGCGAAGAGACGCGAGAGGACCGAGAGAATGCCGTAGCTCTTCACTCCCCGACCCGAGACGATGCGCTCGGCGACCTCGAGTTGCACCATCATCGTCGCGTCGGAAACATGACGCCGCGCCTCGAAAAGCTTGAACAGTATGGGCGACGTGATATTGTAGGGGAGATTGCCCGCGATCCTCAAGGGTTTCCCGAGACGTTCGGCGAGCGCGGGGAGGTCGATCCGTAACACGTCCCCCTCGATGAGGTCCAGCGTCGGGAAACGCTCGCGCAACTCCGCGGCGGCGCCTCGGTCGATCTCGACGGCGACGAGTCGATCGACGCGTTCGAGAAGCGGCTCGGTGATCGCCGCCTCGCCGGGACCGATCTCGACGAGCGCGTCGGTGGGGCGCGGGTCGATCGCCGCGACAATCTTCTCGATCACGTTGCGGTCGCGGAGATAATGTTGACCGAATCGTTTTAGTGGAGCGCGTGGAGCGGGGGGCGTCATAGTTTTATTTTGTTCGCGAAACGCGTAATTTGATCGTCGTTTCGCGCCGTCTCTCTTTATAGGCGTAAAACAAACTTAAAAGATGGACGAAACGTTTCATAATTGCAAACCGCGACGCCGAGTATGAACGCCGAATATCTGGTGACGATCGACATGGGGGGTACGAAAAGTTTGGCGGCGCTCTCGCATAAGGGCGAGATCGTCGGACGGCTGAAGCGCCCGACCAACGTCGGCGAGAAATCCCCCGACTACGGCGTCGAGCTGGTCGATCTAACGAAGGCGCTGTTGGCGGAACACGGCGTAGGCGAAGATGATCTGCGCGCGGTGTGTTTGGGCGTGCCCGGCTCGGTCGATCAGAGGACGGGCGTTATCGGCGTGGCGCCGAACTTGGGAATTACGGACTATCCGATCCGCGACGAGATGGCGAAGCGCCTTTCGGTTCCCGTCCTGATCGAGAACGACGTGAACATCGCCGCGCTCGGCATTATGGCGGAAGGGAGCGTCCAAAAAACTCGGCACGCGCTCGTCGTCTTCGTCGGAACGGGCATCGGCGGCGCGTTGATTATCGACGGGAAACTCTATCGCGGCGCGAGCAACTTCGCCGGCGAGATCGGGCATATGCGCGTCCGACCGGACGGACCGAAGTGCGGATGCGGCGCCAAAGGATGTTTCGAGGCGGTCGCGTCGAAGACCGCGATTATCAGGGACGTCGTCGCGGCGATAGAGGACGGTAAGAAGAGCGTCCTCAAGGAACGCCTCGACGCGGGCAAACGGATTAAGAGCAAAGCAATCGCCAAGGCGATCGCCTCGGACGACAAGCTCACCGTGAAGACCGTCGCCGACGCTTGCGACGTGATCGGGGAGACGCTCGCGAGCGTGAACAATTTACTGAATCTCGAGACGATCGTGCTCGGCGGCGGGTTGGTGGAGGCGAACGAGGAGTTCATGCTTCCGATCATTCGCGAGGCGTTCGAGCGCGAGTCGCTTAAGGATTTCGCCGAGAGTTGCGATCTCCGCGCCACCGCGCTGGGGGACGACGCGCCCCTCCTCGGCGGAGAGCCGCTCGCCTCGGAATATCTGTGATCCGAATGAAGACGCATTTCACGAATACTAATCACTAAAGGGAACGACGATGAAAAAATTGACGATACTCTTTCTCGCCGCGCTAACGCTCGTCGGACGCGCGCAAACCGAAGATCCTTCCGAGAACCAACCCGCGCGCGAAGCCGCCGGCAATCTCGCCGCCGGGCTGGGCTTGGTCTGGATCGACGAAGAGCCGCACTACGCCATGCGCCTCACGCCCGACTTCTCGTTCGGCAAGATCGGCTTCGGCTTCGATCTCAATCTCGAGTTCAACGCCCAAGGCGAGCTCCGCGAGGAGAACTTTAACGACGTCGGCGACTACCTCGGCGTGATACGCTACGTCCGATACGGCGTAAAGAACGATCCGATCTACGGACAGATCGGGCAGCTCGCGCACTACACGCTCGGCTACGGCAACATGGTGTTCGCCTACAACAATATGCCGAGCTACGACGAAAAAGCCGTCGGTCTGGCGCTCGATATCGATTTCGAGCAGTGGGGTTTCGAGTCGATGTACTCCGACTTCAGCGAGGCGGGCGTTCTGGGTATGCGCGGATACGTTCGTCCCGTGCGGATGGCGTTGGACGCGCCGATCCCCATCGTGTCGGATATCGAAGTCGGCGCGAGTTTCTCGGGCGACCTGAGCGCCGAGCACGACGCCACCCTCGGCGTCGTCGATTCGACGGGCGCGGTGACGATCGTGGACGAGGCAAGCCCCGTCCGGATGATCGGCTTCGATATCGGCGTGCCCATCGTGAGCTTGCCGATGACCGAGATCACTCTCTACTCCGCCTACACCAACATCTTCGACTACGGTAACGGCCTATCGACGGGCTTGATGTTCGAGTTTAGCGGGTTGGGATTGGTCAACGTCGCCGCCAAACTCGAGCGGCGCTTCAACGGCGACCAATACATCCCGTCGTATTTCGACGCCTTCTACGAGATCGATAAATTCCGCGTTAACCAAGAGACGAACACGCTCCACACCAAAACGCAGGAACTGCTCGCGGCGACAAACGCGGGCAATGGATTCTACGGCGAGCTGATCGTCGGCGTGTTGGGGACGTTCGATATTCTCGGCTCCTACCAACGGCTCGACGATCATCCGAAGAGCGGGCAACTCAGACTTTGGACGGAAATCGCGCCCGAAGACGCGCCCTTCGTGGCTCGCGCGGGCTACGACAAAAAACAAATCGCGGACGAGACGGATATGTTCACGCTCGACGATCGATCGCTCTTAACGGCGGAAGTCGGCTATAAACCGATCCCTTACCTCCTCTTCTCGATCGTGTTCCAACAGAACTACACGCCCGTTCGGGACGAGGACGACGAGATCGTCGGTTACGAGCCGCAGAAACGGATCGAGCCGCGCGTCTCCTTTATGATGCCGTTCTAACCGACCGCTTGTTAGTCGCCGGTTTCCCGTCGCGCGTCGGAAGCGCGGCGCGCCCACGCCGGTTTCCCGTCGCGCGTCGGAAGCGCGGCGCGCCCACGCCGGTTTCCCGTCGCGCCTCTCGTCGCGTTCGTCGGACGAACCGATTGCCGAAGAAAGCGCGACGCCTTGTTTTTTGGCGCCGCGTTCGGTAAATAACGAGTAGAGAAAACAGGAAAGAAATGAGACGACTTATCGGAATCGCGGTCGTCGCGTTGGCGACGGCGGGCAACGCGCAGAGCGTGTATGAGTTTCTTCGCGTCGAGACGAGTCCTCGAGCGGCGGCGCTCGGGGGCGGGAACGCCTCGGCGAACGAGGACGCCGACGCGGTGTTCCACAACCCCGCCGGGCTTCATAAGCTCGAAGGAACGCCCGTCTCGTTTTCCTATATGAGCCATTTGATGGACGTCAACTTTTTCGGCGCCTCGGGGTCGATGGAGTTCGACGGCGTCGGGCGCGTCGGCGCGGGCGCGAAATACGTCGATTACGGCGACTTCACCGAGACCGACGAATTCGGCAACGAGCTCGGCGAATACGGCGCGGGCGAGTTGGCGCTGCAGGCGGGCTACGCGCTCGAGATCGAGGAGAACTTCACGGCGGGCGTCGGCGCGAAATTTATCTATTCGTCGATCGCCGACTATTCCTCCACCGGCGCGGCGTTCGACCTCGGTTTGCAATACGATTTCCCAATCTACGCGGCGACCGTCGGCGTGGCGGTACGGAACCTCGGGGGCCAGCTGACGACGTACGGCGACGTAAGCGAGTCGCTTCCGACGGACGTTTCCGTCGGCGTCTCAAAAACGCTCGAGCATTTGCCGCTGACGCTCTACGCGGGGGTCAATCGAGTGAACGAATCGAAGGACGAGATTCTCGAACGATTCGAGGCGTTCGCGATCGGCGGCGAGTTTCGGCTCGGCGAGTCGTTCCGTTTGCGGATCGGCTACGACAACAAGCGCCGGAAGGAGCTCGAGATCGGCGGGTTCGCCGGCTTAGCGGGCTTCAACGCGGGTTTCGGATTCGACGTCCGCGAATATCAAATCGGTTACGCCTATTCGTCGCTCGGCGACGTCGGCGCCTTTCATCGCTTCGGCGTCTCCGCCGACTTATAAGCTCTCGTCTCGCGCCTGATTATTTGCGCGTCGCTATCCACCGAAACGACAATCATAACGGAGGAACAATGGGGGATGAACGCAACCTCATAGCCCGTTTGGAAAACGAGAACGCGCGCTTGCGTGAAGATCTCGCCGTCGTTAAAAAGGGGTGCATTCATCGCGCGCTTTTCGGCGCGGTTCCCGATCCGACGCTCGTTGCCGAGAACGCGACGGGGTTGATCGTCGAGGCGAACGACGCGGCCGTCGCGCTGTTTCGTCGGAGCCGGGAAAAGTTGATCGGGTTACATTTCACGGATATCCACCCTCGCGAAATACAAGATTCGGCTCGCGCCGAGTTCGAGAATCGTCCGCCGGACGGGTCGCCGCCTCCGCCCATACGCATCGACGTCGAATCGAGCGACGGCGAGATTCATGCCGTCGAGTTGCACGGCAGGTCGTTTATCCACGAAGGCGTCGAGTACACCGTCGGCGTGTTCCGAGATATTTCCTCGCGGTTGCGCGTCGAGGAGGAGCTTCGTAAGAGCGAGGAGCGGCTCCGAATCCAGATCGAGCGCGCGCCGTTCAGCGTGCAGGTGTTTTCGCCCGATGGCGAGACGATCTACGTCAACAAGGCGTTCGAGCGGCTGTGGGGGCTCCAACTCAAGGACCTCGAGGGCTATAACATTCTCCAAGATCGGCAGCTGCGGCGCCGACGCATACTCCCTCATCTCGAGCGCGCGTTCGCGGGCGAGTTCGTCGCCATCCCGGAAATTGAATACGACGCCGCCGAGACGTTTGAGAAGGGAGGGAAACGATACGTTTCCGCTTACGCCTACGCCGCTCACGACTCGAAAGGCGCCATCGATTCGGTCGTGCTGATGCACGAGGACGTAACCGAGCGTGTGGAAAAAGAGCGGGCGCTCCAAGCGAGGGAGTGGCGCTTCCGAGGGCTCATCGAGCACGCGCCTTTTAGCGTGCAAATCCTCGACGCCGAGGGAAACTCGCTCTACGTCAATCGCGCGTTCGAGGCGCTCTGGGGCGTGAGCGCGAAAGAGATTAAAAACTACAACCTTTTTCAAGACGAGCAACTCCGACGCAAAGGCGTGATCGAGAATTTTAGGAGGGTGTACGCCGGCGAGCGCGTCGAGCTTCCGCTCGTAACCTACGACGCCAAAGAGTTCAAATCGGGCGGCAAGCGAAGGATCGTCGCCGTCGTCTCCTACCCGTTGTTGGACGATCGTAGCCGCGTCGAGAATATCATCGCGATTCATCAAGACGTCACCGAGCGCGAGGACGCGACGCGCCGACTCCAACAAAACGAAAAACGCTTCCGCGCCTTCGCCGATAATTCGCCCGACCTCATCGTGCAGTACGATTCGGAGCTTCGGCTCCTCTACGCCAACCCGGTGTTGGAGGGATTGTACGGTATGCCGGTCTCGACGCTCGTCGGCAAGCGGTTCGAGGAATTCACCACAGAACCCGCCGAGATCGAGTTCTGGGTTAAGCGGTTGCGCGCGGTGTTCGCGACCGGGGAACCGCGGACCGTCGAGTACCAATACTCGTTCCAAGGCAAGCCGTACGATTTCTTTGTGATTTTTGTGCCGGACGTGATCGACGGCGAGACCCAAACCGTCACGGCTTACGCGCGCAACGTAACCGTGATACGCAAACGCGAGCGCGAGTTGCGGGAAGTGAACGCCGCGAAAGACGCGTTCTTCTCGGTGGTCTCGCACGATCTCCGCGATCCGCTCCACTCGATACTCTCGACGGCCGAGACGCTCGACAAGCTCTTCGACGATCTCGACGACGACGAACGACGTCGCCTTGTCGGGTTTTTGTTCGAATCGAGTAAGGAATTTGGCGAGCTGTTGCAAGGATTGTTGCAGTGGGCGAGCGCGCAGTCGGGATCGATGCGACTCGCGCGACGGACGGTCTCGTTGCGAACGCTCGTCGAGGAGACGTTCGAGAGTGTGCGCGGGCGCGCCGAAGAGAAGAGCGCGCGGCTCGTCAACGACGTCGGCGACGACGTGAAAGTCTTCGTCGATCCGAACGTGACGAAAACCGTGCTACGGAATTTGCTGACGAACGCGATCAAATCGCTCGACGAGGGCGGCATGGCGGGCGTGCGCGCGCGGCGCGAAGGCGCGAAGACGCTCGCGACCGTGTACGACAACGGCGTCGGGATGTCGGCGGCGACGCTCGAGAACCTCTTCTACGAGCGCGCGAAACCGAGCGGTTTCGCCGAGGGCGCGGGCGTCGGATTGACGATCGTCAAGGACTTGCTCGAACGCATGGGCGAAAACATATCCGCGCGGAGCGAGCCGAACAAAGGCAGCGAGTTTACTTTTACGCTCGAGTCGGCGTCGTAGGCGCGCGCGATCACTCCGTCGTCTCGAAGTCGATAATGTAAACGAGACCCGCCTCGTCGGCGAACACGATTTCGTCTCGTTCGCGCGGAGAGGAGGGCGTAAAAACCTCCGGCGCGCTTTCGGGGAGGAGTGGACGCGCGACGCCGCCGAGCGAGGGCGCGTAATACAACTCGTACTTCTTACGTTCGTTCCGTTTCCGAAAAATCACAACGCTCTCGTCCGCCGAGAACGTCGGGAAGTCGGCGTCGGAGAACGAGGCGACGACGCGCTTCGACTCGACGTCCATCACGAAGGCGCCCATCCGCCTTACGACGAACGCGAGAAAGCGTTGCCGATTTGAGAGAGTGGGTTGCGCGTAGGGGAGTTCGCCGAACGGCGCGAGCCGCGCGCCCAGTCCCCCGAGTCTCAGATAGATCTCCTCGTCCAACGCCGCGACCAACGCGGCTCGTCGTCCGTCCCCCACGTCGTCGTAGCGCGTTTTCAGCACGGCGTTGTTGTCCTCGATGTAGTAAAGCGATCCGGCATTCGTCACGATCGGCGGACCCACGTCGCGTCTCGGCGACCCGAAGAACTCGCGCTCGCCCGTTCGGACGTCGTAGGCGGCGAGGGCGTAAAGAAGTTCCGCGCCCGCGTCGAACGATTCCCGATAGACGACGCGGCTTCCGTCGTTGCCGAAGGTCGCGCCGCGATCGGCGCCGACGGCGGAGGAGACGCATACGACCTCGTTCGTCGCGAGATCGAGGAGCCATAAGCCGGGCGCCGACGTCGAGCCGTAAATCAGTTTGCGTCCGTCGTTCGAGAGGACGGGCGAGCTAGCGCCTTCGACGCCCTCGATTCGTTCGTAGGAGACCGAGGCGATTGATTGGGCGAAAAGGAGCGCGACGGGCGCGAACGCCGTCGCCAAAGCGATTCGCATTAGCGTCTCTCGTTTTGCGGAACGGAATAGTTTCGCGGCAAGATAACGCGACGAGAAACGCTGCGCAATTCCCGCGCTCCGCTTAGCTCGGTTGCGCGCCGCGCGGAAAACGGGTACCTTGCGCGTTTACTAATCCGGAACCCGCGGCGATGAAACGCCTCATTCAAGCCCTCGACGACGCGCTTGTGGAACGCTTCGGCGTCCCGAAGCGCAACCCAAAAACGCCCGACCCGCTCGATATCCTCGTCGGCACGATCCTCTCGCAAAACACAAACGACCGTAACTCCCACCGCGCCTACGAGCGGCTGAAGGAGCGGTACGACTCGTGGGAGGAGGTCGCGCGGCTAACGCCCTCGAAGCTCGAGCGCGAGATCAAGGCGGCGGGCTTGGGCAAGCAGAAATCCAAGGCGATACTCGGCGCGCTCCGACGCGTAATACGAGAACGCGGCGCCGCGACGCTCGACTACCTCCGTGAGCGGAGCGACGAGGATATCCTCGACCACCTCGTCTCCTTCGAGGGGGTGGCGGAGAAGACGGCGAGTTGCGTGCTCCTCTTCTCGCTGAAGCGGAACGTCTGTCCCGTCGATACGCACGTGCATCGGACGCTCAATCGGATCGGCGTGACGGCGACGAAATCGCCGACGCAAACCTTCGCGGCGCTCGCGGGGAATATTCCCGACGGCGCGGCGCATCGGTTCCACACGAATTTAATCCGGCTCGGTCGCGAGATCTGCAAACCCGCGAAACCCTTGTGCGGCGCGTGCCCCGTGAAGGAGCGATGCCGACACGAACCGAAGAATCTCGACGCGGCCGAGGCGACGAAGACGAACGACTTCTTTCTCCTCGACGCCATCTAATCGAAGCGCGCTATGTGGCTCCTCTTCGCCGGAATGGTACCGATCGTCGATTCCCTACGGAACGTAACGAGCAAGCGCGCCTCGAAGCGCGTCGATTCGCTCCTCGTCTCGTGGTTCAACAACCTCGTGCCGCTCGTCGTTTTCACGCCCGTTTGGTTTATCGTCGAGTTGAAGTTGAACCAAGAGTTTTTCCTCTTCGCGACGCTCTCGGGGATCATCAACGCGGCGGCGGCGATTCTCTACCACCGCGCGATTATGAAGGGGGACGTTTCCGAAGTGGTTCCGATGACCGCCTTCACGCCGTTGTTCTTACTGGCGACCTCCCCGATCTTTGTCGGCGAGTTTCCCGATTGGAGCGGCGTGACGGGCGTCGTGCTCATCACGCTCGGGTCGTATTTATTGAACGTTCACACGCGCGAGAAGGGGGACGTCTTCGCGCCGCTCAAGGCGTTGGTGAGGAAGAAGTCCACCCGCTACATGCTCGTCGTCGCGTTCATCTGGGCGTTCTCGGCGAACTTCGACAAGCGCGCCATCCAAGCGGCGAGCGTCTGGCAATACATCGCCTACGTAAACGTCGTCATCGTCGCGATCGTCACCGTGTTTATTTTAACGCGGAAAAAAATTAATTTGTCGGAGATACGCGCCGAACGCGGGAACCTCCTGCTGGTCGGCGGCTTCACCGTGTTGGCGTTCGTCTTTCAGATGACGGCGCTTTCGATGACGCTCGTCGCCTACGTAATAGCGTTGAAGCGCACGAGCGGGATGATCTCGGCGGTGTTGGGGCATTTCATCTTTAAGGAAGAACGCCTCCGCGAGCGCCTGTTGGGTGCGGCGATCATGTTCGCGGGCGTGTTGTTTATCGTATTATGAGAGTAGGATGAACGGAGAAAAACTGAATCTCGTCGAGGAGTTGCGGAACTTCTTCCGCCGCGCGAAAGAGCTGGACGGCAAGACCGTCGCGGTCTTTCTGATCGTCGCCGTCTTTCAGACGGTCGTGTGGTATTACTGGTCGCGGAAGTTTTTCCGCGCCGAGTTCGGCGCCGAGTTCGGCGGGGCGCACAAGTATCTCTACGAGTATATGTATTGGTTTCTCGGCAGCTTCGTGATGTATTTTGCGTTGCCGATTCTCGTTGTGCGGATCGCGTTCAAGGAGCGCCTAACGGATTGGGGCGTCGGGCTCGGGGATAAGAAGCTCGGCTTCGCCGTCACGGGAATCTTCCTTCTCGTGATGGCGCCGATACTCTGGGTCGCCTCGTCGAGTCCGGAGTTCGCGAAAGTTTATCCGCACTACGCGCCCGCGAAAATCCAATGGGAGATCCTCCTTGTGTACGAGCTTGGGATGCTCCTCTATATGATCGGGTGGGAGTACGTGTGGCGCGGTTTTATGCTGTTCGGTCTCTATCCGAAGTTCGGCTACTACGCCGTGCTGATCCAGATGATGCCGTTCCTGATACTTCACAACGGCAAGCCCGCGCCCGAAACCTTCGGCGCGATTATCGCGGGCGTGGCGCTCGGCGCGTTGGCGCTCCGCACGCGCTCGTTTTGGTATTGCGCCTTTACGCATTTCGGCGTGATGTTTATGATCGACTTACTCTCGACGCTCCGCTACCGGGTCAACGACTACGGTCTCGGGCTCGATTCGTTTTTCAATTTGTTCAACGCGTTTTAACGCGCCAAGCAAGAGGCAGCTATGAGGTTGTGTATTAACATCGATCACGTCGCCACGTTGCGCAACGCCCGAGAGGAGCGCGAGCCGGACCCCGTCGCGTTCGCGTTGCGAGCCGAGCACGCGGGCGTTGACGGGATCGTCGTTCATCTTCGCGAGGATCGCCGACACATCAAGGATCGCGACGTCCGTCTCCTCCGCGAGACGATCAAGACCAAGCTGGATTTGGAGATGTCCCTCAACGAGGAGATCGTCGAGATCGCGCGGGAGGTGAGGCCGGAGCTCGCCACCATCGTGCCGGAGCGCCGGCAAGAGCTAACCACCGAGGGCGGGTTGGACGTCGCCGGACAGGGGGACGTCGTCGCGCGCGCGACGGAGCGCCTACATGAAAAGGGCGTCGCCGTCTCGCTCTTCGTCGAACCGGACGAGAGGCAGATCGACGCCTCGAAAGCGTGCGGCGCCGACTTCGTAGAAATCCACACGGGCGCCTTCGCCAACGCGCCGACCGACAAAGCGCGGCGCGAGGAGTTCGACCGCGCCCAACGCGCCGTACGACGGGCGCGAGAGCTCGGGCTCGGGGTAAACGCGGGGCACGGATTGGACTACGTTAACATGAAACTATTCCGCGAGATCGAGGGGGTCGAGGAGGTGAGTCTCGGTCACGCGATGATCGCGCGCGCCGTCGTCGTCGGCGTCGAGAACGCGGTGCGGGAGATGTTCGCCGTTATGCGGGGCGAGCGGTAGCGCCGTCGCCGTTCGGCAATCGGTCGAGCAGCGTCGGATCCAGAATGGTTTTCGCGGGTACGAATTCCTGCGTCCGATAGCGGGCGCCCGCGCCGACGAGCGCGCGGATCTCCTCGACGTCCTCGTTCTCCAACAAGCCCGGCACGACGGTGGTGCGGAACTCGTACGGTATCCCCGAGGCGGCGACGATCTGCATACTCCGCACAATCGCCGACGTATCCGGCTCCACGCCCGTCAGTAGCGGGTATTTCCGGAACGGCGCCTTCACGTCCATCGCCGTGAAATCGAGCAGCCCTTCGTCGAACAAAGCGCGGAGGGCGTCGGGGTTCGTCCCGTTGGTGTCCAGCTTGGTTTCGTATCCCATCGCTTTGCACTCGCGCAGAAAGACGATCAAGTCGTCGTGGAGCGTCGGTTCGCCGCCCGTCACGACGACGCCGTCGAGTTTGCCGCGCCGCGCGTCGAGGAACTCGAGTATCTCCGCCTCGTCGTATCGCTCGACCGGCTCGGTCGGTAGCGCCAGCCGCGCGTTGTGGCAGAAGGGGCAACGGAAGTTGCAACCCTTGGTGAAGACGACCGCCGCGACGCGGTCGGGAAAATCGATGAGCGAGGATTTCTTAAATCCGCCGACGATCATCACGCGTCCCCTTCGATTCGATACATCTTCCGTTCGCGGAACTCCTCGCGTTTACCTTCGTTCCATTGCTCGACGGGGCGGAGGTAGCCGACGACGCGCGAATAGACTTCGGTGCGCTTGCCGCAGTCGCAGACGCGCCGCTCGCCGTCGAGATAGCCGCACTCGGGGCAGACGGAGAAGGTGGGGGTAATGGAGAAGTAGGGGAGCCGATAGTTCTCGCAGACCTTGCGTATCAAGCGCTTCACGGCGCCCGCCTCGCGAACGCGCTCGCCGAGATAGAGGTGGAGGACGGTGCCGCCCGTGTATTTGGTTTGGAGGTCGTCCTGCAAGTCGAGCATCTCGAACACGTCGTCGGTGAATCCGACGGGAAGCTGGGAGGAGTTGGTGTAGTAGGGCGCGCACGAGTCGTCCGTTTCGTTGGCGGCGATGACGGCGGGGTGTCGGCTCTTATCCAGACGCGCCAACCGATACGCCGTTCCTTCCGCGGGCGTCGCTTCGAGGTTGAAGATCGCGCCCGTTTCCTCTTGGTATTCGACGAGCCGGTCGCGCATAAAGTCGAGCGTCCGAGCCGCGAACGTCCGCCCCTCGCGCGAGACGATGTCGTCGCCGAAGAGATTCAGGCACGCCTCGTTCATCCCGAGCAAGCCGATCGTCGAGAAGTGGTTCTTCCAATACTCCCCGAAGCGCTCGCGGATCGATCGGAGGTAGAAACTCATATAGGGATAGAGGTTCCGCTCGGTGAAGCGCTCGAGCGTTTTGCGTTTGATCTCGAGCGAGTCGCGCGCCAAATCCATCGCGGCGCCGAGTCGTTCGCGGAACTCCTCCTCGTCCTTGGCGAGGAAGCCGAGGCGCGGCAAGTTAATAGTGACGACGCCGATCGATCCCGTGAGGGGCGCGCTACCGAACAGGCCGCCGCCGCGCTTGTTCAGCTCCCGGTTGTCGATCCGGAGGCGGCAACACATGCTCCGCGCGTCCTCGGGGTCCATATCCGAGTTGACAAAATTCGCGAAGTAGGGGACGCCGTATTTCGCGGTCGCCTCCCAGAGCGGTTCGAGGTTCGGATCGTCCCAGTCGAAATCCTCGCCGATGTTGTAGGTCGGAATCGGGAAGGTGAAGACTCTGCCTTTCGCGTCCCCCTCGGTCATCACTTCGAGGAGCGCGCGGTTGAACGTCTCCATCTCTTTGCCGAACTCGCCGTAGGTTTCCTTTTGCGGTTCGCCGCCGACGATAACGGGTTGGTCGCGGAAGTAGGCGGGGCAGACGAGATCGAGGGTGACGTTGGAGAAGGGCGTTTGGAAACCGACGCGGGTGGGGACGTTGACGTTGAAGATGAACTCCTGCATCGCCTGCTTCACCTCGTCGTAGGTCAAGCCGTCGCGACGGATGAAGGGCGCGAGGAGGGTGTCGAAATTGCTAAACGCTTGCGCGCCCGCCGCTTCGCCTTGGAGCGTGTAGAAGAAGTTGACGATCTGCCCGAGCGCGGTGCGGAAGTGTTTCGCGGGCGCGGCCTCGACCTTTCCGCTGACGCCCTTGAACCCTTGCGTGAGGAGGTCGTAGAGATCCCACCCGACGCAATAGACGCTGAGGAGCCCGAGATCGTGAATGTGGAGGTCGCCCGATACGTGGGCGTCGCGGATGGGCGCGGGGTAGATGCTGTTGAGCCAGTAGGTCTTGCTGATCTCGCTCGAGACGTAGTTGTTAAGCCCTTGGAGCGAGTAGCTCATGTTGCTGTTCTCCTTTACGCGCCAGTCGGCTTTGAGGAGGTATTGATCGACGAGATCGACGTTGCCCTTCGAGGCGATCTCTCGGACGCGCGCCCGCTGCTCGCGGTAGATGATGAACGCCTTCGCGGCGGCGGAATAGGGGGAGTTAAGCAGCACTTCCTCGACGACGTCCTGCACGCCCTCGACGGTCGGGGGATCGTCGCCGAAGATATCGTGCGAAAGCAGGAGCGCCTTAACGGCGAGCTTCTTGGCGATCGCCTCGTCGAACTCGCCCGTCGCCCGGCCGGCTTTGGCGATCGCGTTGACGATCTTGCTCGCGTCGAACGGCGCCTCGGCGCCGTCGCGTTTAACAATAGTTTGGAAAAAACCGCCGCCTAACGTCATGCCGCTCCTCCGTCGTGTTGTTTCGTGTTGGGTCGCCCGTGTCGGCGGCGCGCAAGCGGGCGCGAACGCGCTCGTTCGCGAAAATGCGCAACGTGTGTGATGTCGCCCTCAAGAAGCCCTTGTAATAATTTATCGCCCGGTTAGCCGAGCAATCCTATAAATACCGCCGTTTAATAAAAGTAGGAATATGCCGGAATAATAGCAAGCTTGCGGCGGTTGGTAATCGCCGGCCGGCTCCGCCGCCGCTTTTGTTCAACGCGATAAATTGGTAAATTACTTACTTTGGTAAAAATCCGATGAATCCTATAAAAGAACTTTCGCCCGAGACGGCGGCGAAACTCGCTAAGATAAAGGCGGCGCTAACGGACGTTGACGGCGTGCTGACCGACGGCGGTCTCTACTACACCGAGGACGGAATGGTCCAGAAGCGCTTTCAGGTGAAGGACGGGATGGGCAACCACTTGTTGCAAAAGGCGGGCGTGAAGACGGGGATCATCACGACCGACGTGACGGGTATGGCGAAAGCGCGCGCCGAGCGGATGCGCGTCGATTACTTCAAGATGGGCGAGTGGGATAAGGAGACGGCGATGCGGGAGTTCTGCGAGTCGGAAAATATCTCGCCGGAAGAGACGGCGTTCATCGGGGACGATATGAACGATCTCGGCGTCTTGGGCGCGGTCGGATTTTCCGCCTGCCCCGCCGACGCGATTGACCGAGTGAAAGATGCGGTCGATTACGTGTGCGAGAAGAAGGGCGGCGAGGGGGCGTTTCGGGAGCTCGCCGAGTTGATTTTACGACACCGTGAGAGCGGGTAATCCAAAAAAACCATACTAATATATATAGACAACTATGCGTCCGAAATCATTTGTAATTCTCGCCGGCTTGGCGGCGCTTCTCGTCGCGACGACGGCTTCGGGACAAACAACGCTCATCAAAGTTCGCGCTATGGCGGACGAAGGGAAATTTACAATGGCGGAACGGGCGATCGATTCCGCGTTGAGCGCGACGAACGCGAACGCGCTCGAACGACTGGCGCTTGAATTTGAGAAGGCGCGCCTCGAGCGCGTCCGACTTGATTTTACGGTCTCCCACGAGGAGGCGAAAGAACTGTTGCGGGAATACTACCCCGACGTAACCGACGAGCAAATGGCGGCGTGGGTGGAGCGCGGCAAACTCGAAGCGATGGAGATCGACGGCGAGACGTGGTATTTCAATCGCGGCGTGCCGAACCTTTTCCGGGTGGACGCCGAGGCGAAAGAAGTGAAACGCGCCAAAGACGGATACGATGTCGGCGCGCGGCAGAAGTTTTTGAACGACTACATTCCCGAGATCGTTTCGCGGACGCCCAAGTCGGGCGCGCCGAGCGTTCTCGCGAAACCGAAGAAAGTTACGTTCGACTATACGGTTACGCTACAAGCCGACGCGGTTCCCGACGGGGAGACGGTGCGCGGATGGTTCCCGTATCCCCGCGAGGGGCATGCGCGGCAGACGGATATCCGGCTTCTCTCGTCGAGCGAGGAGGAGTATGTAATCGCCTCGAACGACAACCTCCAGCGCACGATCTATATGCAGAAGCGCGCCCGCGCCGGCGAGCCGACCGTGTTCAACTATAAGGTTTCCTACACGGCGCGCGCCGAGTGGTTTCCGCTCGATTTCGAGCGCGACTACGACTACGACGAGACGAGCGACCTCTATAAGCAATTCACCGCCGAACGCGCGCCGCACATCGTCTTCACCGACGAGATCGTCGCGCTCTCGGAGAAGATCGTCGGGGACGAGACGCGCCCCTTGATGAAAGCGAAGAAGATTTACTCGTGGATCAGCGAAAACATACCGTGGGCGGGCGCCCGCGAATACTCGACCATCCGCAATCTCTCGCAGTATTGCGCGACGAAGGGTTACGGCGATTGCGGCATCCAGACGCTGCTCTTTATGACGCTCGCGCGCCACAACGGGATTCCGACCAAATGGCAAAGCGGTTGGATGCTTTTCCCGATGGAAGTGAATCTGCACGACTGGGCGGAGATGTACGTCCCCGATATCGGCTGGGTTCCCGTCGATCAATCGTTCCAACTCCAGCCCGCCGACGACGAGGCGCATAAGCTCTTCTATCTCGGCGGCATCGACGGCTATCGGTTGATCGCCAACGACGACTACTCGACGCCTCTCTTTCCGCTGAAGATTTATCCGCGCAGCGAGACGGTGGACTTCCAGCGCGGGGAGCTGGAGTGGCGCGGCGGGAATCTCTATTTCGACAAGTGGTCGTATTGGATGGACGTCGAGTTCGAGGAATTGGAAGAGGAAAAATAACAGAAGAGAGAAAGGGCACGGCTATGAGATTGTTAACGATTGCGGCGACGTTCGCGCTCGCGAGCGCGACGTTCGGACAGTTTGGCGGAATGATCGATCGCCCGATGGGCGCGGGCGCGGGCTACGTCGGTCAGTGGATTGGGGTGGACGTGGACGCGATTAACGACGAGTTGGCGGCGTTCGGCGTGGACGATCTCTCGTCCGGCTTCTACGGAAGCGGCGGAACGGGTATGGCGTATATCGGTTCGTTGAAGGGTCTTCGCGTCGGCGGCGTGTTCGTAAGCGGCGGAACTTCCTCGACGGGCGCGGTGAACAATTACGACCGCGAGGCGCGCTACGAGTACGGCTTCGGCGGCTTGACGTTGGAATACACGCTCCCCGTCTCGCGCAGCGTCGCCTTCTCGATAGGCGCGACGATCGGATACGGCGGCTCGACGCTCGAGATCTTCTCGAACAACGGTCCCTACAATTGGGAAACCGAATGGGCGCAGACGCTCGGAACCAACGCCTCGACGGACAACATCTATCGTAAGTTCGAGTGCTCGTATTGGACGTTGGCGCCGACGCTGAACGTGGATATACCGCTCTACTCGCTCGCGTATCTCCGACTCGGCGGCGGCTACAACCTCGCCCTCGCGGACGACGATTGGGAAGCCGACAACGGCGTAAGAGTCAAAAACATGCCGAACGATATAAACAACGACGCGTATTACATCCAAGCGGGATTGATCGTCGGCTTCTTCCTCTTCTAATCGTCTCGCCGGCGGATCGACTTCCGCCCAAAGCACGGAGCGAAAGCGTATGAAAAAGTTACTGGTGACCGGCGGCGCCGGCTTTATCGGATCGAACTACGTCAACCACGTCTTGCGCGAGCGCGAGGATTATTTCATCGTCAACCTCGACAAGCTGACCTACGCGGGCAATCTCGAGAACCTGCGGGAATCCGAGAAGAACGAGCGGTACCGCTTCGTGAAGGGCGACGTGTGCAACGCCGAGCTGGTCGATTACCTGTTCCAAACTTACGAGTTCGATTACGTCGTCCACTTCGCCGCCGAGTCGCACGTCGATCGGAGCATCCTCGGCGCGCAAGTGTTTTTTCAATCCAATGTAATCGGGACGAACGTGCTCTTAGAGGCGGCTCGTCGGCGGGGCGTGGAGCGGTTCTTGCAAGTCGGCACCGACGAGGTGTACGGCAGTCTCGGCGAGACGGGCGTGTTCACCGAGGAGACGCCGATTACTCCGAACAGCCCCTACTCGACGAGTAAGGCGGCGGCGGATATGGCGGCGTTGGCGTATCATCGGACGTACGACCTGCCCGTCGTCGTTACGCGCTGCTCGAACAACTACGGACCGTTGCAATTCCCCGAGAAGCTCATACCGCTGATGATCATCAACGCGCTGAACGACAAGGAGCTGCCCGTTTACGGCGACGGGATGAACGTGCGGGATTGGATTTACGTGATCGACCATAACGAGGCGGTGGATCTCGTTTTGGAGAAGGGTCGCGTCGGCGAGGTGTATAACGTCGGCGCCTCGACGGAGAAGCCGAACATCGAGATCGTGAAGCTGATTCTCGAAAAGCTCGGCAAGCCCGAGTCGCTGATTAAGTACGTCAAGGATCGCCCCGGGCACGACCGCCGCTACGCGATCGATTCCTCGAAATTGCAAAGCGAGCTCGGTTGGAAGCCGAAGCATAGCTTCGAGGAGGCGATGGAGCGGACGGTGAAGTGGTACGTCGAGAACAAGACGTGGTGGGAGCGGATCGTTTCGGGCGACTATCGGAACTATTACGAAGAACAATACGGATCGCGTTAGGAACGCGTACATAAAATATGAGAAAAGCGATATATGCCGCGGCGATCGTCGCGGTCGCTCTCGCCTCCTCGGCGCGCGGGCAGGGATTCGGGGAACAGACGTCCGGCGCCGAGGCGCTGAAATCCCGACTATTAATAAGCGCGACGATCGGCGGCTCGTTCTTAGCGACGGGCACGTTCCCCGGGTTCGCGGGCGAGCGGGTCGATCAGTACGTGACGCGCATATTTTACGAGGCGCGGCAAAATATGCTCGCCTCGCAAGTGGCGACGGGCGAATTGATGCGGACGCTCTCGGACGTCGAGCGGTTCGGTTTCCGGAACATTACGCTCAAGCGCTCGGACGGGAGCGAGCAAACGGTGGATTTGGCGATGTTCCGCGCTACGGGGGATATGGAGCAAAATCCCTATATCAAGAACGACGACGTATTGTTGTTCCCCGCGGTGGATATGGATTTGGGTTTCTTTAAGATCACCGGCGCGATCAACCGTCCCGGCAAATACCAATACGTGCCGGGCGACGATTTACAAACGGCGATTACGCTGGCGTTGGGGTATCACGCGGCGTACGAGCGCCCCGACAGCGTGGAGATCGCTCGGTTGGATTTCGCGGGCGAGCGGTTGACGATCGAGCGTTTCGGCGCCGGGGAGAATCCCGCGCTTAAGCCCGGGGATCGGATTCGGGTGTTCGCGCCGGAGCCGCAGCGGAAGGATTTCTCGGCAACGGTGTTGGGCTACGTGGCTTCGCCGGGCGCGATTCCGATTACGCGCAACTCGACGAGCGTCGTCGAGGCGATCGAGTTGGCGGGCGGCTTTCTGCCTCGGGCGCGCCGGAGCCGCGTGGCGGTGTTCCGTTCGCAGAACTTGCCGCTGAATTTTCTAAAGGAGGAGTTCGGGGTGGATTACGACCCCGAGACGCCGACGACGCCCGAGGAGCAGATGGCGTTGGCGGAGAGTTTGGAGCGGGCGACGTATTTTCAATACCTCGAGTTCCGTCGTCTCTCGAACGTAACGGAGCTGGATTCGGCGTATTTGCATTTAGAGACGGCGTTGCAGACGACGTTTGGCGGTCAAGTGGTGGATTGCCGCGCGAGTAATCTCGACAAGGCGGGCGGCGTGATGTTGGAGGACGGGGACATCGTTGTGGCGCCGAAGTTCGACAGTTCGGTTACGGTCTTCGGTCAGGTGCCGCGTCCGGGCAAGACGCCGTTTCGAGAGGGGGCGACGGCGTTCGACTACATCGCGGAGGCGGGGGGGATGACGGAGTATTCGTCGGACGAGGTGATGGTGATCCGCGAGGGGGACGGCGCGTGGATAGAGGCGACCGAGGAGACGGTTGTGGAGCCGGGCGATATGGTGTGGGTTCCGAAGGATCCCGAGCGTTCGTTCAATTATTATTTAACGCAGACGGGGGCGTTTCTATCCATTGTGAGCTCGTTGGCGACGATCACGTTGTTGATCCTGCAGTTTTCGGAGTAGGCGTCGTGTTCGCGCTTTTTTGGCCGCCTTCGATTTGAGTTGTTGATCCCGCAGTTGTCGGAGTAGGCGTCGTGGATCCGCGTACGCCCTTTATTGACGGGGGCTACGCGCGGTAGGCGTCGTCGGCGTCGTTCTCGGCGGCGGGCTTACGGAGCGTCGGCGGAGAGA
>WJMR01000016.1:0-2500 GCA_014727845.1 Ignavibacteriales bacterium | reverse complement strand
GAGTGGCGAGACCACAACAAACCTCGAAAGAGAAATATAGATCCTACGTAATAACATAGTAGTAAGTCTAATTTCACATCGAGTGACCGTAGAATAGAACCTATTTTTTCGGTTAAGTTATAAAGGGCATATGGTGGATGCCTTGGTACGAGAAGTCGACGAAGGACGTGGATACCTGCGATAAGCTACGGCGAGGCGGAAAACAGCCTATGAACCGTAGATTTCCGAATGGGGCAACCCGATCGTGGTAATGCGCGATCATACGCGCCTGAATATATAGGGCGCGATAGGACAACCCGGAGAACTGAAACATCTAAGTACCCGGTGGAAAAGAAAGCAACAGCGATTTCCCTAGTAGCGGCGAGCGAACGGGAATTAGTCTAAACCGTTTAACGCGTTAAAGGCGGCAACCCTTGCGTTGACGGGGTCGCGGGACAAGCTGCGAGTCGTTTGCCGACGGCTCAAGGAGTAAGAAATCAAATCGTTAGTCGAATCCTCTGGAAAGTGGAGCCGCAGAAGGTGATAGCCCTGTAGGCGAAAACGAGTTGACTCCTTAGTTTGTTCCCAAGTACCGCGGAGCACGTGGAATTCCGTGGGAATCCGGGAGAACCATCTCCTAAGACTAAATACTCTCTCGTAACCGATAGTGAACCAGTACCGTGAGGGAAAGGTGAAAAGCACCCTTATTAAGGGAGTGAAAAAGTACCTGAAACCATATGCTTACAAGCGGTGGGAGCTCCGACATTAGTCGGGGTGACCGCGTGCCTTTTGGATAATGAGCCTACGAGTCGCTCGTCCGTTGCAAGGTTAACAAGTTCAGCTTGGTAGCCGAAGCGAAAGCGAGTCCTAATCGGGCGTTGAGTAACGGGCGGCGGACGCGAAACCGGGTGAGCTACCCTTGACCAGGATGAAGTGAGGGTAAAACCTCATGGAGGTCCGAACCATTGCGGGTTGAAAACCGCTTGGATGAGGTGAGGGTAGGGGTGAAAGGCCAATCAAACCCGGAGATAGCTCGTATTCCTCGAAATAGCTTTAGGGCTAGCCTCGAGATAGTGTTGCGGAGGTAGAGCGCTGATTGGGCTAGGGCTGTCACAACGGTACCAAACCCAGACAAACTCCGAATGCCGCACACACGTTTCTCGGGAGTCAGGCGGTGGGGGATAAGCTTCATCGCCAAGAGGGAAACAACCCAGATCGCCGGCTAAGGTCCCCAAATAGCGGTTAACAGAGAAAGGATGTCGAGTTGCTTGGACAACTAGGATGTTGGCTTAGAAGCAGCCATTCATTTAAAGAGTGCGTAATAGCTCACTAGTCTAGCGACTCGGCGTCGACAATACTCGGGACTTAAATCGCTTACCGAAGCCGCGGGTCCGATTTATCGGGCGGTAGAGGAACATTCCATCGACGCTGAAGGCGCCGCGCGAGCGGCGTTGGAGTTTATGGAAAAGAAAATGTAGGCATGAGTAACGATAAAATCGATGAAAAATCGGTTCGCCGAAAGTCTAAGGTTTCCTGAGCAACGCTAATCGACTCAGGGTTAGTCGGATCCTAAGCCGAGGCCGAAAGGCGTAGGCGATGGTAAACGGGTCAACATTCCCGTACCCGGCTAAAATCGTTTGACCGTAAGGAGAGACGCGGAAGTGAAAGGTCGGCCGCCTGGTGGATTAGGCGGTCTAAGCGCGTAGGCGGAAGGAATAGGCAAATCCGTTCCTTCTTAACGCCGAGACGCAAATGGGAGGGCTTTGCCCACAAACCGACCCTAAGCAGGCCGCCGAGAAAATCTTCGTGCGGGAGATTTTAGTCGGACCGTACCGCAAACCGACACAGGTAGACGAGACGAGAATTCTTAGGCGCTCGAGTGAGTCGTGGTTAAGGAACTCGGCAAACTAGCCCCGTAACTTCGGGAGAAGGGGCGCCTTCGTTAGGTGAAGCCACTTGCTGGCCGAGCCGAAGAAGGTCGCAGTGACCAGGCCCAAGCGACTGTTTAACAAAAACACATGTCTCTGCGAAGGCAATCAAGACGATGTATAGGGACTGACACCTGCCCGGTGCTGGAAGGTTAAGGGGAGAAGTTAGCGCAAGCGAAGCTTTGAACCGAAGCCCCAGTAAACGGCGGCCGTAACTATAACGGTCCTAAGGTAGCGAAATTCCTTGTCGGGTAAGTTCCGACCTGCACGAATGGCGTAACGACTTCCCCACTGTCTCGACCAGGGACTCGGTGAAATTGAATTCGCGGTGAAGATGCCGCGTACCCGCGAAAAGACGGAAAGACCCCGTGAACCTTTACTGCAACTTGGCAGTGAGGCTCGGGACAGTCTGCGTAGGATAGGTGGGAGACTTAGAAGGCGGGATTCCGGTCTCGTTGGAGTCACCCTTGAAATACCACCCTGGCTGTTCTGGGCTTCTAACCTAGGCCCGTAATCCGGGTCGGGGACACTGCCTGGTGGGCAGTTTGACTGGGGCGGTCGCCTCCCAAAAGGTAACGGAGGCGCGCGAAGGT
>WJMR01000137.1 GCA_014727845.1 Ignavibacteriales bacterium | reverse complement strand
GATGTTCCGAATCGCTTCGACGTCCTTCGTGGCGTAGGCGCCGTAGGCGCAGCCGATCGAATCGTAGAGGAAGCGCTTAATCTCGACGACGACGTTTTCCGGCAAGTCGTCGAAGGTAAGCGTGTGCGCGAATTCGGCGATCCGTCTCGATATCGATTTTTCCATCTCCCTGCTCCGTTTCCGTCGCCGAGGCGACTTAATGATTACGCTACGATTTGATTTTTTTCTCGATCCATTTCTCCAAGCCGCCCGCCGCGATCACCTCTTGGGCGGGTTTGCCGAACGGGGAGACGCGGTAGGTCTCGCCGTCCACTCGAACGACCGACTTCTCGAAATCCGCCTCGAGCGCGAGCCCGGTCTTCACGGTCGGCTTGTCGGTTCCAAAGCGCGCCTTAAGGTCGCGGACGAGCTTGGGCGCGGCGAAGACGACGAAGCCGTTGTTGATCGCGTTGCGCGCGTAGGTTTCGCTGAGCGAGCCGGCGACGAGCGTCTTGATTCCGAAATACTTCAGCGCGGTGGCGGCTTGCTCGCGCGAGCTGCCCGTGCCGAAGTTGAATCCGCCGACGATCACGTCCCCCGACGCGGCGATTGATTGGAACGCGGGGTCGTAGTTTTCCATCGCCACGTTCGCCATCGCGTCGGGCGTCATATCGTCTTGGTAGGTGTATTTGCCGGGATAGACGCCGTCGGTGTTGAGGTTGTCGGCATGGCAGAAGACGATTTCGCCTTCGATGGTTTTCGGGAAACCCTCGACGATCGCGCTCGCGGCGTCGTCTCGTTCCGGCTCGTCGTTGACGGAGAGCGCCGCCTTCACGGCGCCGCCGGCGAGTTCGCCGGGGTAGTCGATATAGCCCGCGACGGCGGAGGCGGCGACGACGGCGGGCGAGGCGAGGTACGCCTTCGCGTCGGGCGAGCCCATCCTCCCTTTGAAGTTTCGGTTCGTCGCCGAAATTCCCGTCTCGCCCGGTTCGAGCAAACCCGCGCCCAATCCGATGCACGGACCGCAACCGGGGGGCAGCTCCTTCGCGCCCGCCGCCAAGAGCGCGTCCCAATAGCCCAAGCGTCGCGCGTCTCGCTCCACTTCGTCGGAGGCGGCGGCGATATACATCTCGACGCCCTCGGCGATCTTCTTTCCCCTCACGATCTTCGCCGCTTCGGCGACGTCCTCGAGCCGGCTGTTGACGCACGAGACGAGATACGCCTTGTGCACGGGTATCTTCTCCTCGCGCAGCCGCGAGACGGGCGCGACGGTCTTGACCGAGTTGGGTCCCGCCACGAGCGGCTCGACGGAGGCGAGATCGACCACGATCGTCTTGGCGTAGAACGCGTCGGGGTCGGGTTGGAAGCGTTCGAGTTCCTTCTCGAGTCGTTCGACGCGTACGTGGTTGAGCCGAGGGTTTACGCCGGCGCCGTCCACGTCCGAGGGAACACCCGCGGGTCCGCGCCGCTCGACGATTTCGATCCGGCGCTTCAACCACGAGATCGTCTCCGCGTCGATCGGGAAGACGCCCGCGAGCGCGCCCCATTCGGTCGTCATATTCGCTATCGTCAACCGACTCTCGATTCCGAGCGTCGCGACGCCCTCGCCCGCGAACTCGACGGCGTGGTTGAGGACCTCGTCGTTGTTGAAGTATCCGCACAACGCGACGATCACGTCCTTACCCGTAACGCCCGGCTTGAGCGAACCCGTCAACTCGACTTTAACGACGGGCGGTATCCGGCGCCATGTTTCGCCCGTCGCCCATATGGCGGCGGCGTCGGTGCGGACGACGGGCGTGCCGTAGCAGCCGAGTCCGCCGTACATATTCGAGTGGCTGTCGGAGGCGACGACCGTCGTTCCCGGGAAGGCGTAGCCCTCCTCGCACATTATTTGGTGACCGATGCCGCGCCCGGCGGGGTAGAAGTCCGCGCCCATTTCTTCGGCGAAGGTTTGGATCTTCCGATATTTCTCGAGGTTCTTCTCGCTCGTGTCTTGGATGTTGTGGTCGAGCGTGATCACTACTTGACGCGGGTTGGCGAGCTTCGTGGCGCCGACGCCTTTGAACTTGGGGATGACGGCGCCCGTGTTGTCGTGCGTCATCACGTAGGCGGGCGCGGCGGTGATGAAGTCGCCCGCTCGCACCGCCTCGGGTCGCTCGACGCCGACCGCCGCGCTCGCGGCGATCTTCTCGATCATATTTTGCGGCATAGCTTGTCGTCTCGTTGTTGGGTGAACGAAGGGGTTCGCGTCACTTCAGTCGGGTCGCCTCTTTGAACGGCTCGAAGCTGACGAAGTCGGCGTGGTGAACGATGATCGACTCGATCGTCCGCTTGCCGAGGTCGCCCTCCTTCGAGTGCGTGCCGATAATGTGGAGCACGTCGTCGGGCAATCCGAACCGATGCGCCAAGGCGATTCCGCTGAACGGATGGCGCACCAACGCGCCCGCGCGAGCGGTGACGAGCTTGCCGTCGCGCATCTCGTACTCCAGCATTTTTCCGACGTCGATGAGAATCGCGCCGGCGATCAAGACGTCCCAATCGATCGGGGCGTCCTTCCCGAAGTTCTTCTCCATGATCTTCGCCATCTCGACCGCCAGTTGCACGGCGGTGCGCTTGTGCGTCATAAACGAGACGTCGCAATCTTGGATGAGCAACGAGAAGGGGATTCGCTCGAGGTCCTCGGGCGAGAGGGGCGATTGCTCGATCGCGTACGCCCAGCAGTCCAGCGTTTTTTGGCGGAGCTCCTCGTCCTTTATCCACTCGATTTCGGGCCAAATCTTGAGAACGGTTTGCTTATCCATATTTGGCTCACATCTTTTCGGCTACGGCGTTCGCCATATCGAGCGTGGTCGCCGATCCGCCCATATCGTAGGTGCGCGTTTTCCCCTCGACGAGTACGCGCTTGACCGCCTCCTCGATCTTGCTCGCCTTCTCGTCTTCGCCGAGCCAGTCGAGCATCATCTTGGCGGCGAGGATGGTGGCGAGAGGGTTGACTTTATACTGTCCCGAATACTTCGGCGCGCTACCGTGCGTTGGCTCGAAGACGGCGAGGTTCTCGCCGATGTTGCCGGAGCATCCGAATCCGAGACCGCCGACCATTTGCGCGCACAAGTCCGAGACGATGTCGCCGTAGAGGTTGGGCGCGACGAGGACGTCGTAGCGATCGGGGTTCTTGAGGAGCCACATCGTCATCGCGTCGATGTTGGCGTCGTCCACTTCGATGCCGGGATAATCCTTCGCGACTTCGAGACCCGTTTCGAGGAACAAGCCGTCGGTGGCGCGCACGACGTTCGCCTTGTGAACGATAGTGACTTTCTTTCTACCGTGTTCTTTGGCGTAGTCGAAGGCGGCGCGGATGATTCGCTCGCAGCCCTTCTTGGTGTTGATCTTCACGGAGAGCGCGTATTCCTCGCCCTTGAGGTTGGCGAATTTCGCGAACGGTTTCGAGATCGACTTAAGGAGCGAGGAGAGTTGCTCGGGCACGTTGTGGAACTCGACGCCGCTGTAAAGGTCTTCGGTGTTCTCGCGGAAGACGACGATGTCCACGTCGTCGCGCAAGTTGATCGGGTTGCCGGGGTACGCCTTCGTGGGGCGGAGGCAGGTGTAGAGGTCGAACTCTTGGCGCATCCGCACGATGGGCGAACGATAGGAGAAACCCTTCTCGCTAAGCTCGGGAGCGAGCTCGGCTTCGGCTTCCTTCTTCGGTTTGGAAGTGATGGCGCCGAACATTGCGGCGTCGGAGCGTTTCAGCAACTCGACCGTCCGCTCCGGAAGCGGGTCCCCTTCCTTCATCCAGAACTCCCAACCGATGTCGCCGTGTTCGTAGTCGGCGTCGAGCCCCACTTTGTCTAATACGATCTTCGCCGCTTCGAGAACTTCCACGCCGACGCCGTCTCCCGGCAGCCATGCGATTTTATGCTTCGCCATTGTTCGCTCCTTTGGTATGGTGTGTCTCGCGTCGGGATCGTCGCGATCCGTAGCGAATAAAAAAGTAAGGCGCGCCTCCCTGCGAGGAGCGCGCGCTCGGTGTTGTTGAAATTATAAGAGATCGGACGCGGTTCGAGCCGCCACGTCAAATTAATACTTTTTTAAAACAAACAAAACGCGACTACCGAATGATGTGGCGCTCGCGGGGACGGAGCGGCTACGCAAGGCGCCCTATATATATAGATAGCGGAATGTTCGTTTCGTAACCATTTCGTGAACGATTCAAACGCGAAGCGCTTACCATTGGCGCAAAAATTTCGTATATTAATTGGTTCAATCGAACGGAAACGACAACCCAACATATACGAAAAAGGAGACCACCCATGGCTATTAAAGCGGGAATCAACGGATTTGGAAGAATCGGACGCCTTGTGTTTCGTAAAGGATTGGAAGACGGCGTCGAGTTCGTCGGCATCAACGATCTGACCGACGCCAAGACGCTGGCGCACCTCCTGAAATACGACTCGGTTCACGGAAAATTCAACGGCACGGTCGAGTCGAAAGAAGGCGCGATCGTCGTCAACGGCAAAGAGATTCCGATTAGCGCGGAGAAGGATCCCGCCCAACTGAAGTGGGGCGAGCTCGGCGCCGAGTACGTGATCGAAGCCACGGGCGTCTTCCGCAGCCAAGAGCAATGCGAAGCGCACATCAAAGCCGGCGCGAAGAAAGTCATCCTCACCGTGCCGGGTAAAGGCGTGGACGCGACCGTCGTGATGGGCGTGAACGACGACACCCTCACGGGCGACGAGAAAGTCATCTCCAACGCCAGCTGCACCACCAACTGCCTCGCGCCGATGGTGAAAGTCCTCAACGACGAGTTCGGCGTCGAGAAGGGATTGATGACGACGATCCACTCGTACACGAACGACCAACGGATGCTCGATCTTCCGCACAAAGACTTGCGACGCGCGCGCGCCGCGGCCGTTTCCATTATCCCGACCACGACGGGCGCCGCAAAAGCCGCCGGTCTCGTCATCCCCGAGCTGAAAGGCAAGCTCGACGGTATGGCGCTCCGCGTCCCGACGCCGGACGGATCGATCACCGACTTCGTCGCCAACGTCAAGAAAGACGTGACCGCCGAAGACGTCAACAACGCCTTGAAAGCCGCCGCCGACGGCGCCCTCAAGGGCGTTATGGAATACTCCGACGAGCCGCTCGTTAGCGTGGACATCGTCGGCAACCCGCACTCCGTCATCGTCGATTCCCTCTCCACGATGGCCGACGGCAAGCTCGTCAAGGTCGTCGGATGGTACGACAACGAGTGGGGCTACAGCTGCCGCGTCGTCGATCTGCTGAAAAAAATCGCGAGCTAACTCTTCGCGATCGACTTTGGAAGACGCGGCTCGGAACGGGTCGCGTCTTTCTTATGTTTAGCGAGTGGAACGATTATCGGAGAACCGAAAAGGAACAACGAGATGAACAAGAAGACCATCGAAAGCATAGAGCTTAAAGGGAAGAAGGTTCTCGTCCGCGTGGATTTCAACGTGCCGCTCGACGAGAATCAAAACGTAACCAACGACAAGCGCGTCGTCGCTTCGTTGCCCACCATTAAAAAAATCGTCGAATCCGGCGGCGCCGCCGTGCTTATGAGCCACCTCGGCCGGCCGAAAGGCGAGCGCAAACCCGAGATGAGTTTGAAACCCGTCGCCCAAAAACTTTCCGAGCTGATCGGCAAGGAAGTGAAGATGGCGCCGGATTGCGTCGGCGAGGAAGTCGAGAAGATGGCGGCGGCGCTAAACGCCGGCGAGATCCTCTTGCTGGAAAACCTCCGCTTCCACGCCGAGGAGACGAAGAACGATCCCGACTTCGCGGCGAAGCTCGCCAAGCTCGGCGACGTGTACGTCAACGACGCGTTCGGCAGCGCGCACCGCGCCCACGCCTCCACCGAAGGAGTCACCAAACATATGGACGTGTGCGTGGCGGGCTACTTGATGAAGAAGGAGCTGGACTATCTCGGCGGCGCCCTCGCCGATCCCCGGCGACCCTTCACCGCCATCCTCGGCGGCGCGAAGATCTCCGGCAAGATCGACGTTATCACCCACTTGATGGACAAGGTGGACACGCTGATCATCGGCGGCGGCATGGCCTACACCTTCTTCAAGGCGCAGGGCAAGGAGATCGGAACCTCGCTACTCGAAGAGGAGAAGCTCGACCTCGCCAAGGAGCTACTGCAAAAGCTCGAATCCTCGAAATCGAAATTCCTCCTGCCCGTCGATATCGTCGTCGCGCCGGAGTTCAAAGAGGACGCGCCCGCCGAAGTGGTCTCGATCGACGACATCCCCGCCGACAAGATGGGGCTGGACATCGGACCGAAAACGCGCGAGCTGTTCCGCGAGGAAATCGTGAAATCGAAGACCGTCGTATGGAACGGACCGACGGGCGTCTTCGAGTTCGACCGTTTCGCCGAAGGCACCTTCGCGGTGGCCGACGCGTTGGTGGAAGCGACCGAGAAAGGCGCCGCGACGATTATCGGCGGCGGCGACTCGGCGAGCGCGATCGCCAAAGCGAAGAAACAAGACAAGGTTTCGCACGTCTCAACCGGCGGAGGCGCCTCGCTCGAGTTCCTCGAAGGCAAGGAGCTCCCGGGCGTCGCCGCGCTCGACGACGCGTAATCCCTTTGCGGGGCGGGCGCGCGCTCGCCCCCACTTTTTACGATCGGAGAACTTGATGAGCAACTACTATCGACCCGGCGGCGTCGGGTTTTCGTTTTTCCCGCCGGTCATCAAGAACCTATTGATTATCAACGCCGCGGTCTTCTTCCTGATGTATTTCCTCGGAGACCAAGGCCGCTACACCGTCGAGCGGTGGCTCGCCCTTATGCCGCTCGGTATGGGCTTCTACGTCTGGCAGTTGATCACCTATCAATTCCTGCACGCCGGCTTCTTCCACATCTTTTTCAATATGTTTATGCTGTGGATGTTCGGTATGGAAATCGAACAGGAGTGGGGGTCGAAGAAATTCTTGCTCTACTACCTCACCGCCGGCGTCGGCGCGGGATTGCTCCATATGTTGATGACCCCCGTCTTGGGGCAACCGCCCGCCCCAACGGTCGGCGCGTCGGGATCGATCTACGGCGTGCTGCTGGCGTTCGCGTTGATGTTCCCCGATCGACCGATCTACCTTTGGTTCCTCATCCCGATCAAGGCGAAGTACCTCATCGGATTTTTCATGATCCTCGAACTCCTCGCCATCGACTCGGCGCAAAGCAACGTCGCGCACCTCGCGCACATCGGCGGCGCGCTCGTCGGGTTCCTCTGGATTATGTTGGATAGCTCGATCCGCATCCCGCTCAAGAACGCGTTCAAGAATTCCTCTCCGCGGGGATCGTCGAGTTCGTCGAAGAAGAGATCGGATTCGTTCTTCGGATCCGCCGGCTCGCCCTCGTCGCGACGGACCACGCCGCCGCGACCGAAGCGCAAGACGGAAGTGGAGGACGCGGAGTTCTACGAGATCACCGACGACGAGGAGATAGCGCAGGAGGAAATCGATCGCATTCTCGACAAGATCGGGCAGTCGGGATACAAGAACCTGACCGACCGCGAGAAGCGGATTCTCTTCGAAGCGAGCAAACGGATGAAGTGATGCGACGCGCGCTCTTGATAGCCGCGGCGTTCGCGGCGCTCTTCGCCTGCTCGGAAGGCGAGACGATGGACGAGGGGACGTTCGTTACCTTCTACGCCGACCTTGCGCTTATGCAGGACACGATCGGCTATAACGTCGAAGCGACCGACTCGGCGCTCGAGATCCTCTACGAACGCTACGACGTTACCCCCGAGACCTACCGTAACACCGTCGAAAAATACAACCGAACGCAGGAGGCGTGGAGGAAGTTCTTCGATAAAACGCTCGCCGAATTGGAGCGCCGTCGCGAGGAAGCTATCGAGAGGTAGCGCGGATCTTCGCCAGCGCCACGCGGATCGTCGCGTAGGGCGCGTCGTTCGTCAATCGTTCCTTCAGCGCCGTCAAGTCCTCCACCCCTTCTTTCCACAACCGTTCTATCTCCGCGAACGCATCCTTTTCCACAAGCCGCGAGACGTCCGCGTCGGGGCGCCGCTCGATCGCCGTCTCCAGTTGCATCGAGACGAGCGCCTCGGGAAGCCGCAGCTCCGTCGCGATTTCCGGGATCGTTTTGCCTCGACTCGCCAACTCGAACGCGGGAACCACGTTGCGCGGCAATTCGTCCGCGGCGGGCTCCGTCTCGGGCGCGCGAGCGGGGCGGTCGTCGCGTAGCGTGGAGGCGACGAGAAACTCATCGACGGCGCGCAGCAACTCCTCGCCGAGCTTGTGCATCGCTCGTTTTGAAAACCCCGGCACGGCTAAGAGCGCCTCGCGATCGGTGGGTTTGGCGCGGACGACGTTTTTGAGCGCGTCGTCGCCGAGCACGAGCGTCGCCGGTTGCCCGAAGCGTCGCGCCGCCGCCGCGCGGACGTCCGCAAGTCGCTCGAAGAGTTCGACGTCTTGTTCGATGGTGAGCGTCGAGGTCTTCTCGTCGAGCGCGCCGGAGTCGCGGAGCGCGGCGAGCCCTTTTTCAGTGAGGAAGAGACGCCGCCCGTTCTTGCCGAACGCGACGAGTCCTTCGCTTCGGAGCGTCGCGGCGAGGGCGCGGATCTCGCGGGGGACGAAGGAGGAGAGCGCGCCGCGCGTTTCGAGGCGGGCGTATCGTTTGGCGTCCGAGGTTCCTCGGAGAATGTGGACGAGCGAAGACTCGGGGACGCCGCGATCGTAATCCATGAGCGCGCGCAGCGTCGCCTCGCGGGCGTACTCGCTCGCGGCGCCGCGATCCTCGCGACCGGAGCGGCAATTATCGCACCGCCCGCAGGGCGCCGTCGCCTCTTGCCCGAAGTAAGTAAGAATGTGGTTCGTTCGGCAACTCGCGGTGTGAACGTAGTCGATCATCTTCCCGAGCTTCGCCTCGGCGCGACGCTTGCTCTCCTCGACGCGTCGGAAGTCGAGATCGAGACGCTCGGCGTTGACGCGCGGCGTAAGGAAGCGAACGGCGAGACCCGACAAGGGCTTACGGT
>WJMR01000136.1 GCA_014727845.1 Ignavibacteriales bacterium | reverse complement strand
GTCGCTTCAACGAAGTCGCGCGCTTGCTCGGAATCGGTGAAGAGCGAGGGGTCCGCTTCGGATTCGAGTCCGCCCCCCTCGTCCCCGCCCACCGCGCCGAGTTCCGCCTCGACGGAGACGCTACGCTGGCGACACGCCTCGACGACCCGCCGCGTCTTCTCGACGTTCTCTTCGTACGGAAGCCCGGAGCCGTCGAACATCGCCGAGGTGAATCCTTCGTCGAGCGAATCGAGGACCGACTCGACGGAAAGTCCATGATCGAGGTGAAGCGCGACGGGAATCGACGAGGATTCGACGCGCGCTTTGATCGCGGGATAGAGGGGCGCCAATCGGCAAAAGGGAAAATGCACTTCCGCGACGGCGACGATGACGGGCGAGCGACTCGCCTCCGCCGCGTCCATAATCGCCTCGAAGAAATCGTGGTTGACGACGTTAAACTGTCCGACGGCGTACCGCTCGCGGCGCGCCGTTTTCAGTAGCTCGGAGAGGGTGGTTATCGGCATAGGAATAGATAGCGAGTTAATTATTGACGGGTTAATTGTTAACGGGGCGCCTATCGAATTAGCGCCCGCTCGGTTTTTCTTTGAAGCGTTTAATCTTTTGCGTCGTGGTTTTCTCGAACTCCCGCTCGCGCGTCTCGAACCGGATAATCCGCTTGAAGCTCGCCACTTGCTTGTTGACGTTCTCGACCTCCTTCGCCAACACCTCGCGGATGAACTCCTCGCTCACCTTCCGCTTCTTCTTGTCGGCGAGCTCTAAAAACGCGTCGGCGTCGGGCACGATCTGCGCGGCGACGATTTCCCCTCGCTTTGGATCGACGTCGCCGAAGACGAGCGACTCGAGCACGTAGGGGCTCCGGTTCAGCAGGTCCTCGAGCTCCTCGGGGAAGACGTTCTTGCCCGACTTGGAGACGATGACGTTCTTCTTCCGTCCGGAAATAATCAGGAAGCCGTCCTCGTCGATCCGCCCGAAGTCGCCCGTCTTGAACCAACCGTCCTCGAACGCCTCGGCGGTCGCCTCCTCGTTTTGATAGTAGCCGAGCATCACGTTTGGTCCCTTCGCCCAAATTTCGCCGACGCCGTTCTCGTCGGGTTGATCGATCCGCAACTCGACGCGGGGGAGGGGCAATCCCGCCGCCTCGTCCTTCATCGCCTCCAAGCGATTGACGGCGAGGATGGGCGAGGTTTCCGTTAAGCCGTATCCTTGGAACATCGTAAAGCCGAGCTTGCGCATGCCCTTGATTACCAAGGGATCCGGCGCGGCGCCCCCGGCGATGAACATCCGAATCGCGCCGCCGAATTTCGCGTGCAACGATCCGAACGCCTTCCTCGAGAATCCGCCGAACCCGACGCGCCGCGCGACGTCGCCCGCCTTCATCAACGCGGGACCCAGAGCGGCGGTCGTCGCCTTCTCCTTCATCCCTTGGATTATCCGCTTGTAAAATTTGTCGAACAGCAGCGGCACGCCGAGCAGGATCGTCGGCTTGACGGTTCGCATATCTTCGGGGATCGTCTTCATCGAGCGCGCGAAGTGCGTCGAGCCGCCGACCGAGAGGGGACAGAGGACGCCGCACGTGCACTCGTAGGTGTGGTGTATCGGTAGGACGGAGAGGAAGCGATCCTCGGGCTTGATCAAAATCATCCGCACCATATCGACGAGGTTCGCCGCGAGGTTCCGCTGGGTCAGCATCACGCCTTTGGATCTGCCGAGCGTGCCGGAGGTGAAGAGGAGCGCGGCGAGCGCGTTCGGATCGATTTTCGGCAACGACTCGACGGGCGCCGGCTCGACCGCCGCCATCATCCCGAGCATCGACCGACACTTCCGCTCCTCGTCCGAGCGATCCATGTTCACGCAGAGCCGCAACGCCTTGAGCGAGCGGCGGTGTTCGTCGATCACGTCGGCGTATGAATCCGAGAAGAGCGCCGCTTCGGCTTCCGACTCGTGGAGGATGTTAACGATCTCGTTCGAGGTGAGGTTACGATCGATCGGAACGACGACGTAGTCGAACGCCATACCCGTTAGGTAGCCGACGACCCACTGGAGCCGGTTCTCGGAGAGGAGGGCGATCTTGGCGCGCGGCTTCATCCCCTCGGCGCGCAACGCCGCTCCGAACTTGAGGACCGCCTCGAGCACGTCGTTATAGGTCAACCGCCCCATCGGTCGCGGCTCGAGATCTTCGAGCGCGATCTTTTCGCCGAAGCGCTCGGCGGAGGCGAGGAGCATACCTTGTACGGTTTCCAACTCGTGGACGTCGTTGTAGGGGTGATCGGTTTTCATCGTTTCGCGTGGATTGTTGACGTTAGGCGCAAGAATTTACGGAACGGCGTCGCGTTTTACAAACGTTGGCGCGGCTCGGCGGAAAATCGTAAGTTAGCGAGTTACGAATAACGGAGAGAGTAATGGCGGAATACGTAATCGCGCCGACGATCGATTTCCTTTCGTTCGTCGATCCCGCGGCGCGGGTGGTTGTGGATTTGCGATGCGGCGACGGCTCGCTTGGCGCGGCGATACGAGAGAAACGCAACGCGGAGGTGTGGGGCGTCGAGGAGAATCCGAAGCGGGCGGCGATCGCCGAATCCCGCCTCGACCGCGTCGTACGAGCGAATTTCGAGACGGCGCTCCGCGAACTGCCCGACGACTACTTCGACGTCGTAATCGCGCCCGGAGCGCTCTCGGCGTGGACGGAACCCGAGGAGGCGCTTCTCCAACTCCAATCGAAACTCACCGCCGACGGCGCGTTGTTGCTGGACGCGCCGAACGTCCGCTCGTGGCGCGCGGTGCGCGGATTGCTGGAGGGGAACTGGAACCCGCCCCGCTCGGTCGAGGGGACCATTCCGCTCCGACACTATACGGGCGCGGATATCGCGGCGACGCTGAACGAGTCGGGTTACGAGATCGAGAAGATGTGGGCGCTCGGCGCCTCGGAGGACGCGGCGCCGCAAGAGCTCCTACAGATTTTCGAGCGACTGGGCTACGACGCGTGGACGCTCGCCGAAGAGTCGCGCTACGATCACTACGTGGTCCGCGCCGTCCGCGCCAATTCGCTCACGGACGCCGAAGCGAGAACGCTCGGCGCGGTACGAGCGGCGCATCGTCTGCTACTGCAAGGCGACTTCGACGGCGCGTTGGAGCGGTTCGAGCGGATTTCCGAACTGACCAAACCGGGCGAGAGCGGCGCGATGGAATCGACGCCTCTCTTGGCGGGACGGCTCGCGCTCCTGCTCGGCAAACACGAGGCGGCGGTGCGCTACTTCCGAGCGGCTCGGAACGCGGCGCCCGACGAAGCGGAGCCGACGCTCGGGTTGATCGAAGCGCTCGCGGCGGCGGGTATGAACGACGAAGCCGCGGAACTCGCCGCGCGCGAGCTGGAACGACGCCCCGACGACGAGGAACTGAAGCGGCGCCTGGGCGAGCTCGAGTAGCGACGATGAAATCCGGAACGCTTTACCTCGTCGCCACGCCCATCGGCGATCCCGACGATATTACACTCCGCGCGCTCAACGTCTTGCGCTCCGCCGATCGGCTCGCGTGCGAGGAGCTTAAACCCGCCCGCCGACTCCTCGCGCGGTACGAGATCGACCGCGACCCGACGCCCGTCAACGAGCACACCGAGCGCGAGCGGGCGCCCGAGTTGCTCGACGCGCTCCTCGACGGCGAGAGCGTGGCGCTCTTCTCCGACGGCGGCTCGCCCGTCTTTTCGGATCCCGGACGGCGATTAGTCGAGATGTGCGTTGCGCGCGGCGTCCGCGTGGTTCCGTTGCCCGGCGCGACGTCGCTCGTTCCCGCGCTCGCCGCATCCGGCTTCGACGTCGATCGCTTCTACTTCTACGGCTGGCTCTCGCCTAAAACGCCCCTCCGCAAAAAGGAGTTGGCGCGACTGAAGTCCCTCCGCGAGTTGCTCGTGTTTATGGAAACGCCCTACCGCCTCCGCCGCCTCCTCGCGGATTGCGCCGACGCCTTCGGCGCCGATACGCCCGCCTGCCTCGCCTATAAGCTGACGATGCCGGAGGAGCGGTTCTATCG
>WJMR01000135.1 GCA_014727845.1 Ignavibacteriales bacterium | reverse complement strand
TGATTTTGGTACACGGTTTTAAGGGTTTTAAGGATTGGGGATTCTTTCCCCCGACGGCCGAGTATTTCGCCAAACACGGTTACTTCGTCGTTTCGTTTAACTTTTCCCACAACGGCGTGAGCGAGGAGAAACCCGAAGAGTTCGTCGAGCGGGCGCTCTTCGAGCAAAACACCTTCTCGTTGGAAGTCGAGGAATTGAGCGAGTTGGTCGATCTCTATCGAGACGGCTTTTTTGGCGATCCGTTCGACGAGAAGATTTTCCTACTCGGGCATAGTAGGGGCGGGGCGGAGGCGATACTCGCCGCCTCTCGGAAGGACGCGATTTCGGCGGTCGGCGCGTGGGCGCCCGCCGCCACTCTCGACCGATACACCGAAGCGCAGAAAAAGCGGTGGCGTGAGAACGGCGTCTTCGAGGTCCTCAACGCGCGCACCAAGCAAGTGATGCGCTTGGGAACGGGCTTGCTCGACGATCTCGAGGAGAACGGCGACGCGCTCGACGTCGTACAAGCCGTCCGCGAACTTGATAAGCCACTGTTCATCGCCCACGGCGAACAAGACCTCGCCGTGCCCATCCGCGAAGGCGAGACGCTCTATGAAGCCGCCGACAAGAAGAAGACCGTCTTCAAGCGATTCCCCTCGACGGGGCACACCTTTCATAGTAGCCATCCGTACGAAGGATCGAATCCGACCTTCGACGAGTTACTCGAATCGACGCGCGCGTTTTTCGACGCGCAAAGCGAATAATCCGATACAACGAGAGCCCATATGCAAAACACGATAAACTTATCAACACGCAATAACCTCGTCCGCGCGCTCGCCCAACCGTTAACGTTCGCGTTCGGATTTGCGGCGATCACGGCGGTGGCGGCGCAAATAGCCGTTCCCGTTAAACCCGTTCCGTTCACGTTTCAGACGGCGATGGTCGTCCTCTCGGGGGCGGTGTTGGGCGCGCGCTACGGCGCGTTAAGTCAATTCCTTTACCTCGCGGCGGGCGTCGCGGGGCTGCCCGTCTTCGCCAACGGCGCGTTTGGTCCCGCCGTTTTGTTCGGACCCACGGGCGGATACCTGCTCGCGTTCCCCGTTGGCGCGTTCGTCGTCGGGCTGATCGTCGAGCGGCGGAGGAGCCGCTTCGCCGTCGTCGGCGCTATGTTCTTAGGCAACGCGATTGTTGTGGCGCTCGGCGCGCTCTATCTCGACGCGCTCTACGTCCACGATCTTTCCACTTCGCTCGAAGTCGGCGCGGCGATCTTCTCCCTCTGGGCGGTCGCGAAAGTCTTCGTCGCCTCGTTGGCGTTCGTCGGCGTCGAGAAATTCTCGAAGCGAGGATAACCGATTTTCGCGGATCTCGATATACGCGCGATTGTTTTTATCGCGGCGCTCGTCGCGGCGTCGGTTCCCTTCGCGCTCAACGCGCGACGGATCGTTCGCGAGATCCGACGAGGCGAACCGCGACGCTCGTCTTCCTCGTTTAAGGAGCGATTCTCAAACGCGGCGATCCTCGTCTTCGGACAGCGGAAACTCTTCCGCGAACCGATCGCCGGCGCGGCGCATGCGGCTTTTTTCTATGGATTTCTCGTCTTTGCGTTGTGGACGCTCGAGGCGATTATCCGAGGCGTTTGGCTTTCCTTTTCGTGGAAGTCGGCGCTTGGGGCGGCATATCCCGCCTACGCGATCTCGATCGACGCGGCGAGCGCGGCGTTGGTCCTCGCCGTTATTGCGGCGCTCGTTCGGCGATTCGTAATCAAGACGCCGCGATTGCGCGCTGCCGTCGTGAGCCAAGCGGACGCCGCGACGGCGTTGTTCTTAATCTTATTGATAGCGCTCGCGTCGATTCTCGATCGAGGATTGGCGGCGAACGGATGGGACGCCCGGGCGCCCGTCGCGAGCGCCGTCGGGGTGGCGTTGTTCGGCGGACTCACGGCGGGCGAGGCGGCGCGGTGGAGCGTTTGGCTCCGGGCGACGCATCTGGCGTTGGTCTTCGGATTTATCAACTATCTCCCGTTCTCGAAGCATCTGCACGTTTTGCTCGCCGCGCCAAACGCGATTCTC
>WJMR01000134.1 GCA_014727845.1 Ignavibacteriales bacterium | reverse complement strand
TTAACATATAGATAGCGGAATTTCGCCGAACCTCGCGCCGCGCGGCGCGTCCGAATAAATAAAGCGATGGAAACCGGAGTAATCTCGACCATACCCGACCGCTGCAAACGCTGCTACTCCTGCGTGCGCGAGTGCCCCGCCAAGGCGATCAAAGTCGTCAACGGCCAGGCGCTGGTGATGACGGAGCGGTGTGTCGCGTGCGGGCACTGCATTAAGGTTTGCTCGCAAGGCGCCAAGCGGATGCGCGAGGACGTCGATTTGGTCGAACGGATCCTCGAGGGCGAGGGCGAGAACGTCGCCATCGTCGCCCCGAGCTTCGCCGCCTCCTTCCCCGGCGAGCCGAAGCGCGTTACGACGGCGATACGCGACCTCGGATTCGACAAGGTCGTCGAGACCGCCTTTGGCGCCGATCTGGTGTCGATCGCCTATCACGACCTCTACGCCGAGCACGACTCCTCCAAACCGATCGTCGCCTCCCCGTGCCCCGCGATCAACAACCTCGTGCAGAAATACTACGCCGAGCTCGCGCCCAACCTCGCGCCCGTCGTCTCCCCGATGATCGCGCTCGGTCGGTTCATCAAAAAGAAATGGGGCGCGGATCGCAAGGTCGTGTTCTTCGGACCGTGCACGGCGAAGAAGCTGGAGATCGAGGAGGAGGAAGTCGGCGACGCGATCGACGCGGTCTTGACGTTCACGGAATTGAAAACGCTGTTCGCCAAGCGCGGTATAGACGTCGCCGAGCGGGAGCCGTCGGAGTTCGATCAGCCGCGCGCCGGATTGGGTAAGGCGTTCCCGTTGGCGGGCGGACTGCTGAAAAGCGCGTCTATTAGCGGCGACACGCTCGACCGAGAGATCGTCGTCGTCGAGGGGAAACAGAAAGCGCTGGAGCTGATCCAAGAAATCGCCGAAGGCAACATCGACGCCTCGCTCGTGGACATCCTTTTCTGCGAGGGGTGCATCTCGGGTCCCGCGATCGAGTCGGATTTGAACTACTATAGCCGCCGCCAAAAGGTCGTCGATTTCGTCCGCGAGGACTTGAACCGCACGGATAAGAAACTTTGGAAATCGCACGTGTATAACGCGCGCGACCTCGACTTGACGCGGACGTTCGAGGGAAAGAGCCAACGCCGCCCCACTCCGGACGAGAAGACGATCCGCGAAATTTTGGCGCGGACGAATAAGCTAAGCGAGGAGGATCAACTCAACTGCGGCGCGTGCGGCTACCACACCTGTCGCGAGCATGCCGTCGCCGTCGCGAAGGGGTTGGGCGAGGAAGAGATGTGTCTGCCGTTCCTCATCGAGGAGCTGCAGAGCGCCTACGACAACCTCCACACCGCCCGCGAGCAGCTGCACCAAGCCGAGAAGCTCGCCAGCATCGGTCAACTTGCGGCGGGCGTGGCGCACGAGATTAACAATCCGCTCGGCGCGATTATGATGTACGCCTCGCTCGTGAAGCGGACGCTCGCGAAGCTCGAATGCCAGAACGCGCCGAAGGAAGACCTCGAGCTGATCGTCAAAGAGGCGCAGCGGTGCAAGAACATCGTCGCCAACTTGCTGAACTTCGCGCGTCAAGGTAGATTGAATCTCTCGACGTTCGACCTCAACGAATTGGTCGAGGAGACGCTTAAGAAGACGCGAATCGATCCAAAGTACGGGGACGTGATCTTCGAGACGAAGTTCGAGTCGCCTCGTATGGAAATCGAGGGGGATCGGGAGCAACTCGAACAGACAATCGCCAACATCCTCTCGAACGGGGCGGACGCTATGGAAACGACCGACGGCGAGAAGCGCCTGACGACGACCGTTCGCCGCGAGAACGACGGGGCGATCGTGGAGGTTGAGGATTGCGGCTGCGGCGTGCCGGAAGAGAATTTTGGAAAGATTTTTACCCCGTTCTTTACCACGAAGAAAATCGGCAAGGGCGCGGGCTTGGGTCTCGCCATCGTGTACGGCATCGTGAAGATGCACCGAGGGCAAATCCGATTCGAGAACCGCGAGGAGGCGGGAGCCCGCTTCATCCTCGAACTGCCGATCGAACAACGAAAGAATAAACCGATCGAAGAAACGGAGATCGTAGCGCAATGACCGAAAAACTAAAACGCATCCTGGTGGTTGACGACGACGTGGACATGCTGGATCAAGCCAAAGCGATCCTCGGCGCCAAAGGCATAGAAGTGTTCACCGCCGACAACGCCGACGAAGGATTCCAAACGTTCCAAGAGAAAAAACCCGACGCGATTATCCTCGACTTAATGATGGAGGAATACGACAGCGGATTCGTGCTGGCGCACAAGATGAAGCGCGCGATGGGCGACGATAAAAAGCCCATTTTTCTGGCGACCGCCGTCGCGAACGTAACGGGCATGAAGTTCGACTCGACGACCGAAGAAGAGAAGGAGTGGATCAAGACGGACGCCGTTTTGAACAAGCCCTTCACCGCCGACGAAGTGCTCGCGAAGATCGACGCGTATTACGAGAAGATCGGCGACTGACGACTTATTCACGGCGCGCCTCGTTCCGATCCTCGGGGCGCGCCTTTTGAAACTCCCGCTCGCCGAACCCCCGTCGAGATAAGGACGCGTCATCGGGAAGACGCGCTCGACTCAGGGCTCCGCGGGGAAGCGATATGACGGAAGCGAAACCCAAAGCGTTGGTGATCGACGACGAGGAATTGTTGCGCCTCGGCGTCAAACGCCTGCTCGAACTCGAGGACTACGACGTGGACGTCGCGAGCGGCGGCGTCGAGGGCGTCGAGAAGGCGACGAGCGGCGATTTCGACGTCGCGCTCATCGATCTCAAAATGCCCGACCTCGACGGCGTGGAAGTCCTGCGCCGCATCCGCGAGAAACGCCCCCACACCGTCTGCTACATCGCCACGGCCTACGCGAGCTACGAAACGGCGGTCGAGGCGACGCGACTCGGCGCGCAGGGCTACATCCTCAAGCCGTTCACCGACGACGAGCTGCTCGATCAACTCGAGAAGGGCGTCCGGAAACGCCGCCTCGAACTCGAGTCCGCGCGACTTCGCCAAGAGCGCGAGGAGCGGATGCTCGAACTCGCCACCGAACGAAGCCGACTGAAGACCGTCGTTAACGCGCTCGCCGACGGCGTGTTGGTCGTCAACTACGAAGGGAAAGCGGTGTACTACAACCCCGCCGCGCTCACGTATCTCGGCTTGGATGATCTCTCGCTCGAGGAGCCGGCGCTCGATAAGCTGCCCGAGGAGTTGCGCCGGCTTATCAGCCAATACCTCGACGAGCCGGAGAAACGGACGACCGCCGTCTCGAAGCAGCTGGCGCTCAAACCGAACTACGAGCTGACGATCGAAGCGACGTGCACGCCCGCCCCGAATCCCGACGGCTCGATCGCCGGCGTGGTCGTGGCGCTGAAAAACATCACGGAGCTGAAGCGCATCGAGCATTTGAAGAATCAATTCGTCTCGATGGTCTCGCACGAGCTGAAGGCGCCCGTCGCCGCCTCGATCGGATTTCTCAACACCATCCTCGACCCCGATACGAACCTCGACGAGGAGACGCAAACCCGCTTTATGGAGCGCGCCGTCTCGCGGCTCAACTCGCTGCTCACGATGGTCAACGATCTGCTGGACATTTCGCGGATGGAGCTGAAAACGGCGGTACGCGAGCTGAAGGAAGTCAATCTCGCGGAGATTCTCGAGGAGACGATCTCGCTTTTTAAGATGGATATCGAGAAGAAGCAAATCGGCGTGGACTTCGAGACGGAGGAGAACCTTCCGACGATTACCGCCGACGAGAACGAAGTGCAGCGGTTGTTCACGAATTTGATTTCCAACGCGGTGAAGTACAACCGCCAAGGCGGAACGCTGGTGGTGCGCGCGAAACGCGCGGGCGCGTACGCGGCGACGACGGTGCGGGACACGGGCGTCGGGTTGAAGCCCGAAGAGAAGAAGAAATTGTTCTCGGAATTTTTCCGCGCGAAGAACGAGTTTACCAAAGGGATACACGGCACGGGCTTGGGGATGTCGATCGTTAAGCGGATCGTCGATTCCTACTCGGGCAAGATAGAATTCGAAAGCGAATACGGCGCGGGCACGACGTTCGTCGTCTCGTTGCCGATACGCCGCGAGGAGCGCGAGGAATAGTCGCTCCGTCGCGACGGACGCGGTCGTAATCAACATCAACAACAAAAAAAACATAAGGGAAGCGTTATGGCGTTAATTGCAGTGATCGACGACGATCCGGACATCGTGGAAACGACGACGATGGTCCTGAAGTCGAAGGGATACGACGTCGTTTCGGCGTCGAACCCCGACGACGGCTACGACGTGATTAAAGACGAGTCGCCCGATCTCATTATCCTCGACGTGATTATGGTCGAGCCGGACGACGGTTTCTTCTTGGCGCAACGCCTGCGTCGCGACGGAATCAAGACGCCGATTTTGATGTACACCTCCATCTCGAAAGCGACGGGCATCCAGTACGACAAGAACGAGATGATCCCCGTGGACGAATTCCTCGAGAAGCCCGTCTCGCCCGACACGTTGGTCGAGAAGGTAAAGGCGTTGTTAGAGAAGGGAGGCGCGTAGCGATGTTAGTGCAAGAGAAGAACGAATTGACGATGGAGATCGAGGAGCTGGCGAAGTCGCACGACTACGAGCGCTCGGCGCTGATCCCGATCCTGCAGTCGATTCAGCAGAAGCATCGGCACATCTCGGAATTCGCGCAGCAGGAAGTCGCGCGCGTTCTGGACGTCCACCCCGTCGAGGTCTATAGCGTGATCTCGTTCTATCACTTCCTCAACCCCGAGCGTTCGGGTCGGAACATCGTTCGCCTGTGCAAGACGATCATCTGCGATATGGCGGGCAAGTCGGAAGTGGAAGAAGCCGTCGAGCGAGAGCTCGGCATATCGTTCGGCGAGACGACGAAGGACGGCGCGGTGACGCTCGAGCACACGAATTGCCTCGGCATGTGCGACCAGGGTCCCGCGATGATGATCAACGACAAAGTGTTCACCCGGCTGGATCCCGAAACCGCCTGCCGGCTTTTAAGCGAACTTAAATAGGAGCCATCGAACCATGGAGGTAACGACCATCCAGAAGACCACGCAAGAGGGGTCGCTGCTCCTCGGCGATTATTCGCCGGGTTCGGGCGTCGAGAAAGCGCTTGAAATAGGCAGAGAATCGATCCTCTTCGAATTAAAGGCGTCCAAGCTGAAAGGCAGAGGCGGCGCCGGATTCCCCACGTCCACCAAGTGGATGCTCACGGCCGCGGCGAAGAGCGAGGAAAAGTTCGTCGTCTGCAACGCCGACGAAGGCGAACCGGGAACGTTTAAGGATCGCGTATTGCTCTTGGAGCATCCCGACCTCGTCTTCGACGGTATGATCGTCGGCGGCTACACGGTCGGCGCGAAGAAAGGTCTCGTCTATCTACGCGGCGAGTACTATTATATGTACGAGTATCTCCTCAAGAAACTCGAGGCGATGCGGCAAGAAGGTCGGCTCGGCGAGAAGATTAACGGCGTCGAGGGCTTCAACTTCGACATCGAGATTCGCCTCGGTTCCGGCGCGTATGTGTGCGGCGAGGAGACGGCGTTAATCGAGTCGTTGGAGGGTCATCGCGGCGAGCCGCGCAACCGTCCGCCCTTCCCCGTGAACACGGGCTTTTTCGGCAGGCCGACGACGGTCAACAACGTCGAGACGTTGGCGACGGTTCCGCACATTTTGTTGATGGGCGGCGAGAAGTACGCCACGCAAGGCACGAACAAATCGACGGGCACGAAGCTCTTCTCCATCTCGGGCGACGTCGAGCGTCCGGGCGTGTACGAACTCGATTGGGGTTCGACGGTCAACGACGTGCTGAAGCTCGTCGGCGGCGAGAACGCGAAAGCCGTGCAAGTCGGCGGCGCCTCGGGCAAGTGCGTTCCGCGCTCGCGGTTCGACGAAGAGATCGCCTACGAGTCGCTCACCACGGGCGGATCGATTATGGTGTTCGGTCCTCAACGTAAGATGATCGACGTGCTGGAGAACTTCATGGAGTTCTTCGCCGAAGAGTCGTGCGGCCAATGCACGCCGTGCCGCGTCGGCAATCGGAAGCTCCTCGAGGGCGTCAAGATGATAAAGGCGGGCGACTACCGATTCACGTACGTCGCGAAGCTCAAGGATCTCGGTCGCTCGATGCAAGTCGCGTCGAAGTGCGGCCTCGGGCAATCCAGCCCCAATCCGTTCATCTCGATACTCGAGAACTTTAAGGACGAGATCTTTCATTCAAAAGGCAACGGGAAATCATAATGAGTAAGACGATTAGCAGAAGTCCGGTTAGTCAGAAACCGTTGCGCGTTTCGACGCCGGACGACCTCGAAAAAATCGGCGCGCAGGTGTCCGTCAAAATCAACGACCGCGAGATGAAGGTGCCGTTGGGTACGACGATCCTCGAGGCGTGCCAAGCCAACGGCATCCACGTGCCGACGTTGTGCGACCATCCCGACCTCCAGATGGCGGGTATGTGCCGCGTCTGCGTGGTGGAAGTCGAGGGGATGCGCACGCTTCAGGCGTCCTGCGCCTTCCCCATCACCGAACCGATCACGATCAACACCTCTTCGCCCGCCGTTCGTCGCGCGCGGCGGCACGTCATCGATCTGCTCCTCTCCGAGCACAAGGGCGAGTGCTATAGCTGCGTCAGGAACAACAACTGCGAGCTCCAGCAACTGGCGAAGGAATACGGCGTCGATCACTACACCTTCGGTCACGTCGAGGAGAAACGCTTCGATATCGACGACAGCTCGCCCGCGCTGATCCGCGACAACGACAAGTGCGTCCTCTGCCGCCGTTGCGTCCGCACCTGCATCGACCTCCAAGAGGTCGGCGTGTTGGAAGCGGTGATGCGCGGCGACAAGACCTACATCTCGACGTTCATGGATAAGCCGCTCGCGGAAGTCGTCTGCATCAACTGCGGTCAGTGCATCAACCGCTGCCCCACGGGCGCGCTGAAGGCGAACGACCCCTCGGACGAAATCTGGGAGGCGATCGACGATCCGAACAAACACGTCGTCATCCAAACGGCGCCCTCGCCCCGCGCGGCGATCGGCGAGGAGTTTGGCTTCGATCCCGGTCGCTCCTTTACGGGCGAGATGAACACCGCGCTTCGTCGGATCGGATTCGACAAAGTGTTCGACACCAACTTCACCGCCGATCTCACGATCATGGAAGAGGGCACCGAGCTCCTCAATCGGATCAAAGGCGCGTTGGTCGATAAGGATCCGAGCGTGAAGCTGCCGCAGTTCACGTCCTGCTCGCCGGGTTGGGTGAAATACATCGAGCACTTCTACCCCGAATATCTCGACCACCTCTCCTCGGCGAAGTCGCCGCAACAGATGTTCGGCGCGATCCTCAAGACGTTCTACGCCGAGAAAGCGGGCGTCGATCCGAAGGACGTCGTCTCCGTGGCGGTGATGCCGTGCGCGGCGAAGAAGTTCGAGTGTCAGCGCCCGGAGATGAACGACTCGGGATATCAAGACGTCGATTACGGTCTCACCTCCCGCGAGTTGGCGACGATGATCAAAGAGGCGGGCATCCACTTACCGGAGATGCCGCAAAGCCACTTCGACGATCCGTTCGGCGACGCCTCGGGCGCCGGCTTAATCTTCGGCGCGACGGGCGGCGTTATGGAAGCCGCGCTCCGCACGGTGTACGAGCTGACGACCGGTCGCGAGGTTCCCTTTGAAAATCTGCGCATCGAAGCCACGCGCGGGTTCGAGGGAATCAAGCAGGCGTCGGTCAAGCTCGAGAACGTCGTGGACGACTACAAGTTCCTCGAAGGCGCCGAAGTCAAGTTCATCGTGGCGCACGGCACGGCGAACGCCCAGAAAGTCATGGAGATGTTGAAGGCGGGCGAGCTGAACGACGTCCACTTCATCGAGATCATGGCGTGCCCGGGCGGCTGCTTGGGCGGCGGCGGTCAACCGATCCCGACGAGCGAGGAGATCCGCGCCAAACGCGCCGAAGCGATCTACAAGGAAGACGAGTCGCTTCCGCTGCGTAAATCCCACGAGAACCCCGCCGTGAATATGCTCTACGATAAGTTCTTCACGGACGGTCCGTGCGGCGAGCTCTCCCATAAGCTCCTGCACACGCACTACACCAAGCGCGGTAAGTATATCGCGTAGGTTTGATAAGGGCGGCGGCAATTTTGCTTCCGCCCTTTTTTTTATATTTTCTTACCATTGAACAACCTCGGAGCTTTGCCGTGATACGTCTCGCGCCGGAATGGGCGCTCAACTTCGACGACTTTTGGAACGCGGTGAAGCGGCGTAATCTTTGGTTCATCAGACTCCGGTACGCCGCCGCGCCGTTGTTGCTCGCGTTCGCCTACGCCGCGAACTTCACGCTCGGCTTTGTGTACACGAACGAGCAGCGCTGGGCAATCTGGGGCGTAACCGCGTCGATCGTCGCCTATAACGCGGTCTTCCACGCCATCCGCCCGAAGCTGAAGTGCCAATGCGGCTACTTTAACGTCCTCCACCTTTCGCTCCTCCAAATCGTCGTCGATCTCGCGGCGCTTACGTTGCTTGTGTATTTCACGGGCGGCGTCGAATCGCCGTTCCTCTACTTCTACGTGTTTCATATGGTCATCGGAGCGATGGTGTTGCCGGGATGGGTGATGTACTTGACCGCCGCCCAGACGTTCGCCGCCGTCGCCGCCGTCGCCGCGCTCGAGTACTATGAGATCATCCCCCACCATCAAATCGAGGGACTCTTCGCGACGCCGCTCTACGACAACGGTCCTCATCTCGTTATCCTCGGGATGACCTTCGCGTTTCTCATCTTTATGAGCGTGACGCTCGCCAACGGCGTGGCGCGACAACTATATCTATTGGAAAAGAACTTGTTCGAATCGCTCGAAAAACTTCGCGAGACCGAACAGAGCAAACAGAAGTACATCATGGCGGTGGTGCACGAGATCAAGACGCCGCTCGCGGGGGTCAGCTCGAACCTCCACGTCGTGCTCTCGAAGATGCTCGGTTCGCTGAGTTGGGCGATCGAAGAGCGTCTCGAGCGCGCGCTCATCCGCACCAACGAGGCGGTGGGATTGATCAACGACGTCCTCAAAATCTCCCGACTCCGGCTCGTTGACGAGGTTTATCACGAGGACATCGACATTGACGATTTGCTCGAACACACGATCGCCAAATACCGCGCGCCCATCGAGGCGAAACGCGTCGCCGTTAAACTGCTCGACGAGCGCGCCACGAAGCGCCCCGTTAAAGGCGACCGCAACCTCCTTGCCATCGCGTTCTCAAACATCGTCGGCAACGCCGTCAAATACGGCGGAGAGGACGGCGCGCTCCGAATCGCCTTGAAGGAACAAGAGACGGGCGCGGTCGAGATTCGTTTCTCCGATCGCGGCGTCGGCATTCCGCAAGAGGATCTCGTCAACATCTTCGACGATTTCTATCGCGCCTCGAACGTCAAGCGCTCGAAGATCGAGGGGACGGGGATGGGGCTCTCGCTGGTCAAGCAGATCGTCCAAAATCACAAGGGCGCCATCGACATTATGAGTCCCTCGGAATTAGGGGACGAAGAACGGCCGGGCACCGCGTTTGTCGTAATACTTCCGACCGAGGAACAATGATCGAACCGAAACTCGTACGACTGATTCTGGAGGACTACCCGCTCGATCCTGCGGGCATTCACGGACCCTCGCACTGGGCGCGCGTGATGGAGACGGGGCTCGCGTTGGCGGAGGAGACGGGCGCCAACCCGCGCGTCGTCGAGCTGTTCGCCCTCTTCCACGACTCGAAGCGGCGCAACGACGGCATCGACGACGGGCACGGCTCGCGCGGCGCCGAATTCGCGTCCGCGTTGCGCGGCGTCGCGTTCGATCTCGACGACGAGGAATTCCGAAAACTCTACGACGCGTGCCGACTCCACACCGACAACGTTCGCACGTCCGACGTCGATATGACAACCTGTTGGGACGCCGACCGGCTCGATCTCGGACGAGCGGGCGTCACCCCCGATCCGCGATTCCTCTATAACGACGCGGCGAAAGACGTCGAGAGAATGGCGCTCGCGCACAAGCGATCTCTCGCCGGCTACCAACCGGCGTTCCTGCAAACGTGGGGCGTGGCGGGGTGGTGACCCCCGGCGTTACCGAGTAACCAAGTAGCGGAAGAATATGTTCTCGATCTTTTCTTGCTCGCTCGAGCGCCGAAGCGGTTCGCCGTGTTCAAGCGCGCGTTCCGCGAGCGTCGCGAACGTCGCCTTACCCGACTCTATTTCCTCGCCAAGCGTCGAGTCCCATTCCGCATAACGCTTCCGAATGTTCAGATCGAGAACGCCGTCGTCGAGTATCCGTTTGGCGACTTTCAACCCGAGCGCGAACGCGTCCATCCCGCCGATGTGGGCGTGGAAGAGATCGTCGAGATCGATCGACGTACGCCGGACCTTCGCGTCGAAGTTAAGGCCGCCCGGCGCCAGACCGCCTTGCCGAAGCACGACGATCATCGCGAGAACCGCGTCCGAAAGGGTTGTCGGGAATTGGTCGGTGTCCCATCCGAGGAGGAGGTCGCCCCGGTTGGCGTCGATCGAGCCGAGCATGCCGCGCGCCGAGGCGATCGCCAAGTCGTGCGCGAACTCATGCCCCGCGAGAGTGGCGTGGTTGGCTTCGACGTTAAGTTTGAATCTATCGGCGAGACCGTGCGCGTCGAGGAATCCGATCACCGTCGCGGCGTCGAAATCGTATTGATGCTTCGTCGGCTCTTTCGGCTTCGGCTCGATCAGCAGTTGTCCCTCGAATCCGATCTCGCGAGCGTAGTCGGCGGCGAGCTCGAGGAAGCGGGCGAGGTGTTCTTGCTCGCGCTTCATATCGGTGTTGAGTATCGACTCGTATCCCTCGCGTCCGCCCCAGAAGACGTAGTTCTCTCCGCCCAACATCTTCGTCGTCTCCATCGCTTTCTTCACTTGCGCGGCGGCGCGCGCGAAGACGGCGGGGTCGGGATTCGTGGCGGCGCCGGCGGCGTATCGCGGATGCGAGAAGAGATTCGCCGTGCCCCAAAGGAGCTTCACGCCGGTTTGCTTCTGCTTCTCGAGCGCGAGCTTGGCGATTCGATCGAGGTTGTCGTTGGATTCGGCGAGCGTCTCCCCTTCGGGCGCGACGTCGTGATCATGAAAACAATAGTACTCGACGCCGAGTTTCTCAAAAAACTCGAACGCCGCGTCGAGCCGTTGTTCCGCGGCTTCTATCGCCGTCGGCGCGTCGTTCCAGGGTCGGCGCAGGGTCGGCGCGCCGAAGGGGTCGGCGCCTCCGTCGGTAAACGTATGCCAATAGGCGACGGCGAAACGCAGCCACTCGCGCGCCGTCTTCTCCCCGATCTTTTCGTCGGGGTCGTAATACTTAAACGCGAAAGGATTCTTCGAGTCCGGTCCTTCGTAACGCGCGTTGGGGATAGCGGGGAAATATTCCACGTTCGTTCTCCGATTATTAACGAACGACGAGACGACGCTCGTCGGTTTGAGCGACTAATAAGTTAAGGATTCGGCGTGGATAAAAAAATCGGAGGGATTAAGCGGAAAGCTTCTTGCGCTGTTTTTTAAAGCTGATTTTTTCGATCGACGCGTCGATCTCTTTCTTGGCAAGGTCGAGGATGTTGACGCGAAGCGTGTCGCTCTTTCCGTTCTTAATCGACGCGCCGGCGTTGCTTATATCGAGCTCCTTCCACTTGTAGATTTCCGAGTCGTGGACGTGCCCGTGCATCACGAAATCGACGCCGCGCTCCTTGAACATCCGCGCCGCTTTTTTCCGCTTGCGCATTTTCATCGTCCGGTTCTCGACGTTCTCCCACATCAGTTGCATCCATCGCCGCGAGACGACTTTCATCTTCTTGAAGTGGTGGTGCGTCAGGACAATACGCGTGTCGGCTTCGCCCCCGAAACGTTCGAGTAGCGCGGCGGCGAGTTCGCGTTGGTCGTCGTCGATCACGCCGTTGGAAGCGAAGGGATTCCCCGTCGAGGAGTAGCGGGCGACGGTGTTGAAGGCGACGAAGAGGACGTCCCCTACGCGCTTGGCGAACGGATAGGGATTGTCGTCGCGCGCGTATTCGGCGCCCTCGTAGGTCTCGATAAACATGCGATGGAACGCGCGCACCTTCTCCTCGAAATCGACGGCGCGACATTTTTCGGGGAAGTCGAAGATCTCCTCGATATTCTGAACGCCGCCGAAGATATCGTGGTTGCCGATCACGACGGTTAGACGATCGCGGTCGAGCAAGTCGCGTCGTCGGAACATTTCGCGTAGCGTTTCGAGCGCTTCGAGTTCCCCGTTATCCGCAAGGTCGCCCGTCAGAACGATGTGATCGACGCCCTTGTCGAGAATGAAATCGAGCGCCGCTTCTGTTTCGGGTAAGTTGGTGTCGCGGATGTCGAGGTTGACGTGGAGATCGGATATGTGCGCAATCTTCATCGGCCTAAACGATTTAATTGGTTTCCAAAAGGTACGCAATCGAACGACGAGAATTATTACCGAAGGGTTACTATCGCGCGGACGCGCGTTATTATATCGTTACGCGAAACGGTTAGCCGACCGTCTCCTTTTGCTTTGCGGCTTTCTTCTCCGCCTTCTTCAAGTGTGGGGCGATGTATCGATCGAATTTATTCTTGCGGATCTTGGCGATCTCCACGAGCGTGAGCGCGTCCACGCAATCGTTGAATTCGGGATCAACGCTAAAGGAGACGAACCTCGCGCCGCCGGGTTCGGTGAGTTGCGAGTATTGACGGTAAAGGGTGGGAACGGCATGCCCGAGATTCTTTAGGTATTTTTTAAGCGCGCGGAATTCCTTGTCGTGATCCTCCTCGAAGAAGAACGCCTCGAGCTCGTGGATAACCCGCGCCGAGAACCGCCACGGATGCCGCGCCCGCGCCAAGCCCTCGTCGGCGCCGAACCACTTCTGATAGAAATAGATCACCGCGTTGCGCGCCTCGAACGAATACGACGCGCTGAGCGAGACGGGTCCGAACATATACCGAACGCCCGGATTGTACGCCAGGAACGCCCCGATGCCGTGCCATAGGTAGTCGAGCGCGTGAGAGTTCCAGTATTTTTGTTGGACGAAACTCCGGCCCAACTCGATCGAGTCGGCGAGCGCCGGGAGAAACTCCTCGGAGAAGTGGAAGAGCGTCTTTGTGTAGAACGCGTCCGCGCCGCCTTTGGCGAGCAACTCCCGCCCGACGCCGATCCGATAGGCGCCGACGATATCAAGCTCGTCGTCGTCCCAGAGGACGAGGTGACGATAGGTCTTGTCGTACTCGTCGAGATCGACGCGCTTGCCCGTCCCTTCCCCGACTTTGCGAAACGTGATTTCCCGTAGCCGCCCGATCTCGATCATCACGTCGGGCGCGTCCTCGTAGCGGACGAGATAGATCGCCTTACCGTCGTCGGTCTTTCCCAGCCGCTCCCCCGCGGCGAGTTGCTTTTTTACGAGCGTCCGATCCGCGGGTCCGACGACGTTCCGCTCGGGCTTGAAGATGCCGGGGCGATCCTTACCGACGAGCTTAACGTGCCGACGAAGGAGCTTGACCATATAGTCGTCGCGCGTCTGCGATTTCGTGAACGTCTCCGCCGCCAACGGTTCCCCGATTCGGATCTGCAGCGTTTTGCCCCGCTTGTTGAACAGCTCGCGCGGAAGCAGGAACAGCCCCGCGTGCTTGTGAAGTTTTGAGAAGAGGTAGAAAGAGAGCGAGTTTCGCGCTTTAACGTATATCGGCAAGACGCGCGCGTTGGTTTTCTTCGCAAAGTAGAGCGCCCCCTTCGTCCACCTGAGATCGCGAACGCCCTTGATCCCCAAGCGCGAGACGGCGCCGGCGGGAAAGATGATCACCGCCTCCTCGTTGTCGATCGCCTTGAAAATGTCGATGAGATTTTTGCGTTGCGGCTTGTCGGTCGTTAAGTCGTAAGGAAGGAACTGTTCGGAGAGTTGCTCGAGGTTCATCAGGAGATCGTTGACGACGATCTTGACGTCGGGTCGAACTTCCGAGACGAGCTTCACCAGCGCCAGTCCGTCCAGCCCGCCGAGCGGATGATTGGAGACGATCACCAGGCGCCCCTCGCTCGGTATGCGATCGAGATGTTTGCGGCTCGCGGCGTAGGAGACGTCCACGTACTCGAAGACCGCGTCGATAAACGCCAAACCGCGAGCGTCTCCGACGCTCTCGAGGAAGTCGTTGATCTCGCGGATGTGAAGGATTTTCCGAATGAGGTAGATCGCGAACCGCTTAAACCAACGCGGGGAGGCGCCCAAGAAATTAGGATCCTTCTCGTAGATTACTTTCTCGATGTCGATCTTTTGCATAGCGTCTTACGGGGTTTTATCCTCCGGCGCGGGCGCGCCTTTGTCTTTCCCGAACGGACGGAACAGATAGAATAACTGGCTCGCCCAATGTTTTGGATACCGCACCTCCGACTCGATGCCGAAGTGTTTCAGCCGCTTCTCTCGCGGCAAATACGCCGAACCGAACATCCAGTCCCAAAAAGCGAACTTGGTCGCGAAGTTGACGTTGTACGCCTCTTCGTCGTAGTCGGCGTGGTGCCACCGGTGCATCTCGGGACCGTTGATAACGTATTGTAGCTTACCGGTGCGGACGTCGAGGTTCGTGTGGATCCACATCCCCCACAAGGCGCTTATCCCGCCTTTGATGATAATCGCGGCGCTCGGGGCGCCGAGCAAAACGAGCACGCCAAACTCGATGAATTGGTTGATCCAAATTTCGAGCGCGTGCGACCGCGAGCCCGAAAGCCAATCCATATCGACCGTCGAGTGGTGCGCCTCATGCAACCGCCAGAGGTAGCGGTTATAGTGTTGCCAGCGGTGGAACCAATAGATATAGAAATCGTGGACGACGAGCGACCCGACGACGACCGCCCAGACGGGCGCGTCCGCCAACACGTTTACGTTCGCGAGGAACGACTCGGCTTTGAGCCAATCGTTGACGAGCGCGAAGAGATACGCCAAGCCGAGGTTCTGGAGGACGGTGTAGAACAAGAAGTCGCTGCCGAGCTGCTCTCGGAAAAAGCCCTGCCGCCGATACGGGACAATCCGCTCGGCGACGATGAGCCCGAGCGCGAACGCCGCGACGAGCGAGTAGGTAAGGAGGGCGGTCGTGTCCGCCGTGAACGCCGCCCATTGTTCGAGGACGGTCGTCCAAATAGCGCCGAGGTTCATTGTCGTGATTCCTGATTCGCGCGCGCCGGTTACTTAACGCGGCGGAGTTTCTGCCGAGGTTTCAGCTCGCTTTCGTACACGATTTTCTTTCCGTCGCCGAGCGCCTTTTCGATGTCGCGGATGTTGCGGACGAGTTGCATCAGTCCGCCGATCTCGACGGAGGCGGCTTGATCGGTGCCCCACATCGCGCGGTCGAGGGTGATGTGTCGCTCGACGAAGGAGGCGCCCATCGCGACCGCCGCCCACGTGGGCGCCAATCCCGTCTCGTGACCCGAATAGCCGATCGGCGTGCGGGGCCATTTCTCGCGATAGGTTTCGATGACGCGAAGGTTCAGCTCGTCGAGCTTGCACGGATACGCCGACGTCGATTGCGCGATCAACAGCTTCTCCAACCCAAAACGCTCGACCGCCTCCTCGACCTCCTCCATCGTGGACATACCGGTCGAGAGCATCGTCGGCTTGCCCGTCCCCTTATACTTGGCAAGGAGCTCGTCGTCGGTCAGAGAAGCGCTCGCCACCTTATAGACCGGCGGATCGAATTTCTCGATAAAGTCCACCGACTCGACGTCCCAGCACGAGGCGAACCAATCGATTTTCTTCTCGCGGCAGTAATCGACGATCTCGCCGAAACGCTCCTCGTCGAATTCCATCCGATGCCGATAGTCGATGTAGGTCATCCGTCCCCACGGCGTGTCGCGCTCGACGTCCCATTGCTCTTTCGGAACGCACACCTCGGGCGTGCGCTTCTGGAACTTGACCGCGTCGGCGCCCGCGAATATCGCGCCGTCGATTAACTTCTTCGCCAAGTCGATCGAGCCGTTGTGGTTGATGCCGATCTCGCCGACGATGTAAACGGGATGTCCGTCGCCGATTACGCGATCGCCGACGATGATCTCTCTCTTGCCTTCCGCCATATCGCTCCTTTGCTAACTCTGTGACGTTTTGAAAAAGATTAACAGCTCCGCGAAATCCCGAAACGCGCCGCCGCCCCCCGAGTTCGGACAAACGTAATCGACGATGTTTCGTATCGCGGGCATCGCGTCCGAAGGACAGGCGGAAAAGCCCGCCATCGTTATCGCGTCGAGGTCGTTGTAGTCGTCGCCGATGTAGGCGAGGTTCTCGGGACCGATTTCGAGCGACGCGAGCAACTCCTCGATCGTCTTGTTCTTGTCCATCACGCCAAGCTTTACGTGTTCGAGCTTCAGCTTCTCGGCGCGGCGTTGCACGATCGGCGAGTTCTCCCTCGTCACGATTCCACACTCGATCTCCGCGAGTTGCCGCACCCGCTCAAACCCCATCCCGTCGCGAAGCGAATACTTCTTCAGCTCCTCGCCGTTCGGGGAGTAATACACGCCGGCGTCGGTCAGAACGCCGTCGTTGTCGCTCAGCAACAGGTTGATTTGTTTGACGCGGGCTTTCGCCTCGTCCACGTCCACTTGCAATCCGGCGAGATTTACCATGTCGTAAAACCTCCATCCACCACGAGGTTCGCGCCCGTGACGTAGTTCGAGGCGTCGCTCGCCAAGAAGACGACGGCGCCGCGATAGTCCTTTGTTTTCGCCATTCGTTTCAGCGGCGTTTTCTTCGCGTAGTTCTCGATAAAAAATTCGTCCTGCCCCGCCTCGACGCCTCCCGGCGTAAGCGTGTTGACCCGCACTCCTTTGTCGCCCCAGTAGGCGGCGAGGAATCGAGTGAAGTTCACCACCGCGCCTTTGGTCGCGGGATAGGCGGGCGTTTTATAGAACGTCTGCCGTCCCTCGCGGTCGCGATAAAGGGATTGATCGGGACCGACGAGGCCGTACGTCGAGGCGACGTTGATCACGCTGCCGCGTCCGCGCTCGGCCATCGGCGCGCCGAGAATTTGGCAACAGAGGAACGTGCCGGTTACGTTGACCTTCATCGACGCCTCCCACAATTCGAGCGGGTAGTTCTCGAACATGGATTGTTCGAAGGCGCCTTTCGGATCCTCGAACTTGTCGTTAATCGCGGCGTTGTTGACGAGGACGTCGATCGCGCCTCGGCGCTCGAGCGCGAATCGTCGCAACTCCTCGAGCGACGCGGGATCGGTGATGTCCGCGCCCTTGCCGAGCGCGCGCTCCGAAAG
>WJMR01000133.1 GCA_014727845.1 Ignavibacteriales bacterium | reverse complement strand
CCTCGACGGCGCGAACGCGTTGCTGGAGTTGACGTTCGATCAATTCGTCGGCGGAACGCTTGCGCTCGGCGACCTGACGCTCGTCAACGCGCCCGAGGGCTTGACGATTTCGGGCGTCTCCGGCGCCGCGAGCGACCAAGCGACCCTTACGTTCGCCTACGGAGGCAAGGACTTCGACGCGGACGTCGTGGATATGTACGTCGAGATCGCCGCGTCGGCGCTCGTTTCCGGAACGGCGCTGGATTCCGACACGTTGCTCGTCGAGGCGCTCGACGACGACGAGTCGTTCTCGTTCTCGTTCCGAAACGGCGGCGCGGAAGCGGGCTTGGCGGACGAGTTCGTCATAATGGAAATCAACGGCGGCACGTTCGAGCAATCCGAAATTACGCTCTCCAACTTCGCCTTTAGCGGCGACGCCTTGACGGTCGCGGGTATCTCGATTGTGGACGTCGCGCCGCTGACCGACACGACGTGCGAGATCGAGATTGCGTGGGACACGACCGACTTCGACGTCGATCGCAACCTCGTGGTCGAGGTGCGTCCCGAGGCGTTGATCGATCGGGCGGTTCCTCTATCGGGAACGTGCGTCTTTCCCGCGACGGACGACCCGGAGATCTTGGTCTTGAGTTGGCGCAATCCGCCCGGCTTCAACGGAGCGAAGGGCTCGTTGGATAGCGACGCGCTTGTCGCCAAAATCAGCGGCGGTTCGTTCATCGAGTCGCAGACCGTTCTCGCGAACTTCACGGCGTCCGGGACGGGTTTCACCGACGCGAACGTAACTATCGAGGACGTGATCTACGTCGATAAGAAGACGGCGTACATCCCGCTCAGTTGGGACGGGACGGACTACCTCGTCGATAAAACGCTGACGATAACGGCGGACGCGGCGGCGTACGACGACGAGGGCGTCGGATCGATATCGGACTCGAAAAATCTGCCCGCCGCGGCGGCGATCGACGTAACGGCGTATCCGCCGCTCAACGAATGGGACTACCTCGACGGCGCGGAGATCGAAGTGAACTTGGTGAACGTGAGCTTCGACGGACCCGCCGATAAATCGAATTTCGTACTGAACAACGCGCCGCCCGGAGTCGAGATCGACACGGTTATCGGCGTAAATCCGAAACGGGCGCTAATGCGGCTGGCATACGACGGGCTGGACTTCGACGTCGATTATCCGAACGTATCGATCACCGTCCTCGCCGCGGCGCTCTTCGGTTCGGCGACCGACGTGACGAGTAATACGCTCGCGGCGACGGCGAAAGATCTGCCCGAATTGATATCGCTCGTATGGGCGACGCCTCCCGGCACGAACGGCGCAAAATCGACGATGGACGACGAGGTCGTTTGGCTGGTGCTTCACGACGACGGCGACAGCTCGGACGGCGACTTGTTGCCGGGAACGATCGACTTGACGACGCTCACCGCGAGCGGCTCGGCGACGTTGGCGGACGCGGGCGTCGGCTTCGAGTCGGCGACGCCGATCTCGCTATCCTACACGGCGAACGACACGGTCGAGGTTCTCTTAAGCTGGACGGGCGCGGATTACGCGGACTCGCGACGCCTGGAGTTCAACATCGATCCGAGCGCCTACGCCGAGGGCGCGACGCCGATCGTCGATTCGCTGATCCTTTTACCGAGCGAGGCGCCGATCGTGCAAACGACGGCGGCGACGTTAATCACCGCGACGAGCGCGCAATCGGGCGGCGACGTGATTAGCGACGGAGGCGCGCCCGTGACCGATCGCGGCGTGGTATGGAGCGATCAACCTGCGCCGACGATGTCCGACAACATAGTAACGAGCGGCTCGGGTTCCGGCGCCTTTACGGCGGACATTTCGGGCTTGCTACCAGGAACGCGCTACTACGCCCGCGCCTACGCGACGAACGCGTTGGGAACGACCTTCGGCGAGGTGGACACGATTCTCACCGTGCCGTCGGCGCCCGTCGCGCTCGCCGCGCAGAACATTCTTTCGCGCGCATTCACCGCCGTGTGGACGCCGAACGACGTCGTCGAAGAGGTGGAGGGTTACACGCTCGACATCTCGACCGATCCGCTCTTCGCCAACTATGTTGACGGCTTCCAAAATCGAGACGTCGGTTCGGTTTCGTTCTACGACGTTATGAACAACCTCGTTCCGATTACCAACTATTTCTATAGAGTGCGCGCGCGCAACGAGTCGGGATCGAGCGAGCCCTCGAACGTGATCGCGTTGCAAACCGACATATTTAATCTCTCGGTTACTTCGCCGAACGGCGGCGAGACATGGCTCGCGACGAAGACGTACGACGTGACGTGGACGAGCGTGGACATCGACTCGGTTATGTTGGAATACTCGACCGACGCGGGCGCGACGTGGGCGCTGATCGTGGACGGCGTCCCGGCGGATTACGTCGGCGCGTCGCCGATCGTCGAGTACGATCTCGGCGAGGAGGATAAGAGCGGCGAGGAGGGCGGCGTAGCGGGCGCGACGCCAAGAGAGAAACGCGCCTCGAAGTCCGAAGCGTCCGAAAAGAAAATTACGTTGACCAACTCGTTGACGCCCGGCTCGAAGATCCTCGCGATGATGGCCGCGGGTAGTTATCGTTGGACGGTTCCCGCCGACTACACGACCGACGCGCTGGTGCGAGTGACGGAAGTCGGATTGGAGG
>WJMR01000132.1 GCA_014727845.1 Ignavibacteriales bacterium | reverse complement strand
GACGTCCGCTTCACGAGCGATCGCTTCGTCGAGACGACGGGCGTCGAGCGGCGGGTTTCGCTTAAGGGCGTCGAGTATCCCGTAACGCTCGCGGCGGGCGGCAAAGCCGTTCGGATCGTGGACGCGTTCGGCGGCGCGCACATTAAAGAGACGCTACGCCCGGGCGAAACGCTCACGATCGACAACGAGACGATCGACGAGCTGACGATCCAAGAGTGGACGGTTCCCGAGGAGTTCGAGCTTTACCAGAACTTCCCGAACCCGTTCAACCCGACGACGACGCTCCGCTTCGACCTGCCGATCGACGGCGCGGTGAAGCTGGAGGTGTACGACATCCTCGGTCAGATGGTCGAGACGCTCTTCGACGGCGAGTTGGAGGCGGGCGTTCACGAGATGAAGTGGAACGCGATCGACTACGCTTCGGGCGTTTATGTCTATCGGATCGAGACAAACGAGTTCACCGCCGTCAAGAAGATGGTGCTGATGAAGTAGCGCGGAAGATGATCCGATTTCCCAAGGCGGAGCCGTAGCGGTTCCGCCTTTTTGATATTCCGGCGAGTTGGACTTCTGTGGCGGAATTCCTACAGAGTGTGATCTACGTCACAACATTTCCTTTTTATTTTCCTTACCGTATATTTAAGATAGCGTTAAGGTATTGTTCTCTACATACGCACGACTCACCTCTTTGGGACTTCTCTAATCATTTTTCGCATAGGGCGCGAACGTAATTGACGTATTGTGCGCCCGTTAATCATGTCGCGTTCGTCGCTACATAGCTTACGTTAGCTTTACGACGGCGACGGCGACGGCGTTTTATTATCTTGAAGTAAGCGTAATAGCGGGAAAGCCCGCGAAGAAGATTTTAATACTATGCAAAGCGACGACTCGCGAGAGTACGATCCCCAAACAAAGCGACGAGTCGAGGATATTACAAACGAATGAAAGAGACGGGGGATATGATGAGACGCATGGCGAATATTTTGACGGTATTGTTAGTCGCGGCGGCGGTTTCAACGTCGTTCGCGCAACGCGACGCTGAAAAGTTCGCGAAGAACGCGACGAGCTTCATCCGAAACGCGGCGGGCGATACGCAACCCGTGTACGTCGCCGGCGGGGCGAACGGAAGCGGCGGCGACGAAGTTGCCGTGGAATTCGAAAACGACGTCGCTATCGCGTATGTCGAGATGTCCTCGCCCGAGCTGAATTACGACGACGGATACCCGACCGCGGGGAACAGCGTTACGTGGACGGCGAATTTGTGGAATCGAGCCAACACCACCGTTTTTTGGGGGAGCGCCGACGCGCGCGTTACGTATGAATGGTTCGTTAACGGCGTAGGGCAAGGCGTCCAGACAGTTTACGTGCCGCCTCAAGAATCCGGGGCATTCATAGGCGACCCCGACAAAGACGTGACGCCCACGCAAGTGTCTTTTACCACGACGTGGTCGGGGAACGACGATGAAATCAGGTTTTATATATCGAGCGCGAATTTCCCGGGATTCTTTGGCGGATGGAATAACGAGGACGCCGACGCGCGCGACAACAACACGCGCACGTTCCTCGCCACGGCGCTTTCGATCGGTGTGTACGTCGAGGAGAGCGTGTATTGGCAATTCCAAGAGAACCAAGAGGACCTCGGCATCGGGACGAAATGCTTCGAGGATTGGATTCACCTCCAAGTCGATAGCTTAAACGCGTTGATGGAGCGCGCCGATTATACGGCGACCCCGAGCGGATTGAGCGATCGATTCCGCGTCAATAAGATTGCATTCCTATCCGACGGCGAGCTACCGCTTTCCGGCTCCGACGCCGAGGGGTATCCGAACCCGAGCGACTCGACGGTCGATATTCAGCTCGGCTATACCTCAGATATGACGAGCCGCTTTACCGACTACACGACGGTCGATAAGGATAATCCGTTCTTTTTCGACCACGAGACGCTTAAGCGGATATTGAAAACTCGCTACGCCGCCGAGCAAGACGCGTGGGCGGTGTACGACAATAGCTCGGATCGGAACATCGAGATTATGGAGGACGGCGAATACGTCGCCGGCTCCGCCTATATGCCCTTCCTCGGCGCCTATAGCGACTATGTGTACGACGGCGCCGAGTCGGGAATCTTAGGCGACAATTACGAGATCATTT
>WJMR01000131.1 GCA_014727845.1 Ignavibacteriales bacterium | reverse complement strand
CTATTGGGATCCGACGCCGAAAACCGTTCTGCGGATGGACGACCGCGAATTCGCCGAGGAGGCGCGACGCCTGCTCGAGCGCGCGATCGCGAACCGACTACAAGAAGAGCGGAAGATCGTTCTCTCGCTCAGCGGCGGCGTCGATTCGACGACCGTCGGCGCGATGACGGCGCGCGCTCTCGGCGCGAACGAGACGCTTAAATGCGTCAGCTCCGTGCTGCCGCCCAACGCGCCCGCATCGGCTACCGACGAACGCGAGTACATCCAAGCGTTGCTCGCCGCCGAGTCGAACATCCGAACCGATTACCGCTATCCGCTCGAACGCACTCCGCTCGAACGCATAGACGAACGCGTGCGCGAGCTCGGGCAACCGACGTACTTTTTCTCCTTCTTGGAGGACGAACTTTTTTCTTCCGCCGCTCGGCAAGGCGGGAGAGCGTTTTGGAGCGGATTCGGCGGCGACTCGTTCCTCTCGTTTTCGGGGACGTACGCCGCCGCTCGGTTGTTGCTGGACGGCGCGTGGGGAACGCTCCGACGGCGATTCGCCGAAGCGAAACGCGCCGGCGCGAACCTTTCGTTCCGACGAGTTCTCGCGCAGGCGATCTACTCCCGCTCGGCGTCGCTTAGGCGATGGCGCGGCGTGGAGCTACTTCCGCGCGATATCGTTGACGACGCTCCCGTTCGCGCGGACGAGCGCGAGACGCTTTGGGAGAAGCTACAAACGGCCGCGCCGACGCCGTTGCGCACCGACTATTTTCAAGAAATGTTAATCGACGAATTCTCGTCGGGTAGAGCCGCCGCGAAGATGGCGAGAGTCCAAGAACGCATGGGGTTGTTCGGACTTTCGTTCACGGCGCCGACGCTCGACGATATGGTTGTGGAATTCGTCCTCGCTCTGCCTCCGGATCAATTCATAGCGCAAGGCGCGCGCCGGAGTCTGTTGAGACGAGCGACGAAAGGCGTTCTGCCGGAACGGATCAGACTCCGCGCCGATAAGACGCCGTATCTACCCGACGTTGCCGCGCGAAAGCAAGAAACGGGCGCGGCGGCGAGGGACTACTTCCTCGCGACGGAGGCGGACGACGAGACGTGGAAACTCGTCGATCGCCGGCGGGCGCTCGAAGCGGCGGAAATCGCCGCGGGCGCGCCCGGAGCGGATTTCGGCGAACGTATGCGACGCGCCGAATACGCGTTCAACGCCGCGAATATTCTCGCGTTATCGAAATACGCGCGGGAATCGAGTAAACTCAATCAATCAATAATCGATAGTAGGATGTGAAATACATCACAATCCATACGGGGAGACTATCATAATGGTAGCCAAGAACGAAACGCACGGCGACGCGAAACGCGCGCAAGATAATCACTCGAACGATGAAACGCGGAAACGCTCGCGTCATCCCGAAAAGAAATGGGATAAACCCGCTATGCGATCCCTCGATACCGACGCCACCAACGGCGTTGGGTTGGGCGGCGAGTACGACGGGCTTTCCTATCCCAACTCGTTTTAAATACCACCGAATACGGGACGCTCGATCTCCGCGCTCTTAGCGTCCCGCGTCGTCTATGGCGACGGGCGGGCGGCGCGGTAACAAGTATTGGGAAGCTCCGGCGTAAATGTTTTTCGACGCCCCTCGACTTCGAGGGGCGGGCGTCCTTATGTACGCGCCGTGGCGCGCGCCTCTCGTAAACCCTCCATAAACAATTATTCGTTCCTCTCGATAGTAAGACGTATCCACAAACATAATAATTCGTCTTACCGTAACTTAATCGAGGGCGATAAGCTCATGATCTCACCTCGAGACAACTCCGCCTTGTTGACGCCTCCCGAAACTAAAGGGGAGAGCGAACAAGGGCGTCTTGAAAAACGCCCGAAAAAGAAATGGCGCAAACCCGAGCTCGCCAAACTTGAAGCCGAAGCGGCGGAAGGAATCGGCATCCAACCCGGGGACGACGGTATCACATTCCCGTATTCGGTGTGATTCGTCGGCGCTCGATTTCCAAACTCGTTTTTCGTATATTCCCGTGATAGTAGCGCGCCGAACGATAAGCGGCGTTGGGGAACTTAAGCAAAGGAGAGGGCGATGACTCGCCGGGGAATATACGACTTTGGAATAGTTTGGATTACGGTAATCGTCGCGGCGCTGGCGGGATTGGTTCGCGCGCAGACCGTCGTGTGCGCGCACGCCGCGAGGGGCGGCTACGACGCCGACGACGGGCACGTCTTCGAGACCGATTACTGGGCGAGCGAGGGGAACCTCGCGCAAGCCCTCGCGTTGCGAGGTTATCTCGAACGAGCCGGCGCGACCGTCGCGCTTACGAGAACGCAAAACCGCTCGATCGACGATCTGCCCGCCTCGCAAGTCGCCGCCATAGCCAACGGCGCCAACGCCGACTTCTTTATCTCGATCGATACCCGCGAGCAGTTCGGAACCGTCAACTATCCGACGACGCTCTTCCGCGGCTACGACGCCAACCCCGCCTACCCTGAAGCCAAAGCCGCCGCCGACACCCTCTGGCGACGATTACTCGAATCGAGCGAACCGTTCGGCGTCAACTACGACGGCGCAAATTTCCGAGGCGACCTCTCCTTCTATAGCGGCGACCCCGACGGCTCGCCCGTGCTGAAAAATCTCACGATGCCCGGCGTCGAGAGCTTTGGCTCCTTCCACGACTACGTTCCCGAATCCCGACGACTGGCGGACGACGACTACCAAAAATTTAGAGCGTGGACGCACGCCGTGTCGATCGCCCGCGTCCTCGATCTCGATCCGCTCCCCGGCGCCGTCGCGGGCGTGGCGCGCAACGCCGACAAGACCATTGCGGACTTCGCCATCGGCGACGACCAATACGCCCCGATAGAGGAGTTCGTCGCCGAGATCGACGGCTACGAAGCCGTGAGCGAAAACAATCCCGCCGGATTTTTCTTCTTCGACTCGGTCGAGACCGACGTCCAAATTGTGATACTCGACGCGCCGGAGTTCTACGCCGCGACGGCGACGATCGACGCGCGCGAGGATTCCGTCGTCGTCCTCGCCTTCTATCCCGACGTGGACACCACCTCGCCCCCGACCGTCGTCGATTACGCGCCCGTCGGGAGACCGAGGAACTATGATATTATAGTGGAGTTTTCCGATCCGATGAATCCGACGGCGACCGAAAGCGCCTTCGGCGTCGCGCCCGCGCTTACGGGAACCTTCGCGTGGGAGAACGACACGACAACGCTCGTATTCACGCCCGACGCCTACCTCGCCGGTCCGACCGATTACGACGTCTCCGTCTCCGTCGCCGCCGAGAGCCGCTACGGCGTCGCGCTCGCCGAGCCCCTCGCGTTCGGATTCGAGACCACGCCGCCCGACGTTCTGCGCACCGAGCCCTCCTCGGAGGCCGACAGCGTCATCGTCTCCTCGGTCGTAAAGCTCCACTTCGATCAGTCGATGGATCGCCAATCCGTCGAGGACGCCTTTCACGTTACCCCCGACGTCTCCGGCGCCTTCGCCTGGCGGAACGAGAGCCGCACCCTCGCCTTCGCCCCCTACGCCGAACTACAAGGGATGACGACGTACCTCGTCGAGTTGGACACGACCGCCGCGAGCGTTTTCAACACGCGTTTGACCGACGCGTTCGCCTTCACGTTCGACACGCGCGACCGTTACTGTATGACGGCGACCTACACGTATCCGCTCAACGGACAGGTGGACGTGCCGCCGACGGCGCAGTTCCGCTTCCGCTTCGAGCGACCCCTGGATTTCTCGACCCTCTCCGGCGCCGTCGCGCTCTACGACGAATACGGCGCCGAGATCGACGTGGCGCGCGTCAACCAATTCGACAAGAACGACGACGGCTATCTCTACTTCGAGCCGGCCGCTCCGCTCGCGCCCGGCGCCGTGCACTATCTCGTGATCGACGAGTCGTTGCTGGACGACGACGGCGCGCCCCTTTGCGACGCGATCGACTACTCGTTCGCGACCGAGAACATCGTCGTCTCGGGCGGAACGCTCGCGGCGGATTTTGAGTCGCCCATTTATTGGAAAGACCCGCTCCTCGCCGAGGGCTCCCGCGATCTCGTCGAGAGCGGCGTGGCGCTCTCGATCGACACGACGCGCGAGCGGGAGGGGTACGGATGTTTGCGAGTATCCTACGAGACCGAGTCGGATACGGCGGTGTGCGTCGTCGCGCTTAAGAATCCCGTCGCCGTCGGCGCGAGCGCGCGTTTCGGCGTCTCCGTCTTTGGGGACGCGAGCGGCAACGATCTCGAGGCGCGCTTCTCGAACGGCGCGGGCGCGATAGAACGGCGCACGCTCGCGCGACTCGACTGGACGGGGTGGCGCCACGTTCACGCGGCAATAGACGATCTGCCCGCGGGCGATTGGAGTTGGGAGGCGCTCGCGATCGCGCGAAACGCCGCGGGCGCCGATAGCGGCGTCGTCAGGTTCGACGACGCGGGGTTCGACGCGGTCGTCTCGACTAACGAGGAAAGCGGCGTCGCGATCCCCGACGACTATCGGCTCGACCAAAATTATCCGAACCCGTTCAACCCATCGACGACCTTCGCGTTCGCGCTACCCGAGGCGGGCTACGCGACGCTCGACGTCTTCAACGCGTTGGGCGAGCGCGTCGCGATTCTCTTCGAGGGCGAAGCGCGCGCGGGAACGACGACCCTCTCGCGGAGTTTCGTCGATCTGCCGAGCGGCGTGTATTTCTATCGACTGCGCGCGGGCGAGTTCGCGAAGACGCGTAAGATGATCCTGCTGAAGTAGCGCGCTTATGTCGAAGGATTTCGATCGCCGACCCGACATCGCCTACTCGAACCTCCTGCCGATCGTAACCGAACGGACGGTGATGCGCGTGCCCTCGCGCGCCGAGGCGCCGCTGATGGCTCGTTACTATAAGGCGAACCGCGAACGCTTCGCGCGATACGAACCGGAACAACCCGCCGAGTACGACGATCCGAACTTCTGGAAAGAAGAGCTGCTCCTGGCGCAAATGGCGTTGGCGCAGGATCAGGCGCTCACGTTGGCGATTTATCTTAAGGCGAACCAAACGGAGATCGTCGGGCAGTGCCGCTTCGTGGATTTCCAACGCGGACCGTTCCAAGCTTGTCGCGTCGGATATCACATCGACGAGCGGCACGAGGGGAAGGGGCTGATGACCGAGGCGCTCGGCGCGGCGACGCGCGCGGTGTTCGAGCGCTTAAAGATGAAGCGGATCGTCGCCTACGTGGTTATCGAAAACGAGCGGAGCGCGCGGCTCTTGGAGCGCCTCGGCTACGAGCGCGAGGGAACCGCTCGCTCCTACTGTCTCGTCGGCGAGGAGTGGCGAGATTGCCTCGCCTACGCCGCCGTCAATCCCGAACCTATTTAAGCTCGTCGTCCGTCGGCGGGGCGAACGTGTTGTCCTCGAACGTCGTCCCTTCGATCGCCAGCATCGCGGGGTTCGCGGCGAACGAGGGGCAGCCGTTGTCGCGGAAGAGGCAATCGGTAATCTCGACTTTCGAGCAATCCTCCTCGACGCTGAAGAGGTGGGGCATGAAATCGCCGCACCAATTGTCGGAGAACTCGCACTCCTCGAACCGCACGTTGTTACTGCCGCCTCGAATCGAAATAAGATCGAACTCGCCCGTTCTCGTGAAGCGACTCTCGACGAACTCGACGTTGCGCGAGTTCTCGATTCCAAGCAAGCCGTAGGTGCATTCGGTGATCGTCGAGCTAACGAACGAGAAGTTCTCGACGTCGTACATCGCCACGCCGATCGTGCCGCATCCGAAGAGGAGGCAGTTCTCGAACTCGACGTTCCGGCACCGCTCCAACCCGACGACGCCGCCGATACAGTAGCCCGCGTCGGTGTGGCCCATCGTGAGGTTCTCGAAGCGGAGGTTCTCGCAATCCTCGAAACGCAACGTGAAGACGTAGCGGGGCGAGGCGAGGAGTTGGGCGGGACCGTCGGCGCGGATCGTCAAGTTCTTCACGTTGCGGATCACGAGCTCGGGACCGTCGAACTCGTCGCGCCACGTCGCGTTTGCGTTTTCGTATTGCATCGCCTCGGTGAGCGTATAGTTGCCGGACGCGACGACGATCACGCGGTCCGAGCCGATCGCCTCGACGAAGGCGCTCGACGAATTGATATGGATTTCCTCTTGCGCCGAGGCGCCGAACGAAACGACGACGATTAGCGCGAGGAGTGATACGAGTCTCATAGTGTTCGCCCTTTATGTTGGTGGGAACGGCGCCCCGCCGTTTTGGGAGCGGGGGACGGTGGTTAATCGGTGAAGATTTGCTTATTTTAAAAAGTTAATCCGAAATGTAGCGGAAATCAACACGACGAGTCGCCAATGTTTATCGACACCCACGCCCATCTTACGTATCCGAACTACGCCGACGATCTCGACGACGTCCTCCTTCGCGCCAAGCAAGCGGGCGTCGATTATATGATCGCGCCGGCGACCGATTTGGCGAGCGCCGCCGCCGTAATCGAGCTGACGCAAACCCACGATCAAGTCTATGGCGCCGTCGGCGTACATCCGCACGATTCGAGCGAGTGGGATTCCTCGCTTCTTGCTACGCTCAAAGCGATGATCGACGAATCGCCGAAGATCGTCGCGGTCGGGGAGATCGGTTTGGATTATTACTACGACTACTCGCCGCGCGAGAAGCAGATCGAGGCGTTCCGGGATCAGCTCGAGCTCGCCGTCGAGTTGGACTTGCCCGCCATCGTCCACAACCGCGAGTCGGACGAGGACGTGATGAAGATCGTCGCGGAGTATTGCAAGCGCGGCTTGCGCTGCCAGATGCACTGCTTTAGTATGGGGGAGAAGGAGCTGCGCGAGTTGATCGAGATGGGGCAGTTCGTCTCGTTCACCGGGAACGTCACGTTCCCGAAGGCGCAGAACGTGCGCGAGTTGGCGCGGAAGGTTCCGCTCGATCGCCTCTTAATCGAGACCGACTCGCCCTTCCTGACGCCCGCGCCGAACCGAGGCAAACGCAACGAGCCGGCCTACGCGCGGCACATCGCCGAAACGCTGGCGGGCTTGCAGGAAGTAACGATCGAGGATTTCGCGAAGACGACCTCGCACAACGCTTTCCGCCTCTTCGGCGTCGGGGAGGAGCCCTCGGCGGTGAACACGTACCAAATCCGCGACTCCCTCTACGTCAACGTTACGAACCGTTGCGACGCGCACTGCTCGTTCTGCACGCGCCGCGAGAATCCGAAAGCGCACGGTCACTACCTGCGGATGACGCGGAGCCAAGAGCCGGCGCCCGCGACCTACCTCGAGGAAATCGGCGATCCGACCCGATACAACGAGATCGTTTTTTGCGGATACGGCGAGCCGACGCTACGGTGGGACGCGGTGACCGAAACGGCGCGAGCGGTGAAGCAAAAGGGCGGAACGACGCGGCTCAACACGAACGGGCACGGGAACGCGATCAACAAGCGGGACATTACCGAGGATATGCCCGGCGCGATCGACGCCGTTTCGATTTCCCTCAACACCGCCGATCCCGACCAATACGCCGAGATGATGCGCGTCGAGCGACGGATGTTCGACGAGATGGTCGCCTTCGCGAAGAAGACGATCGAGCGGGGAATCAAGACGTCGATGACCGTCGTGCAAATCGACGAGGTGGACGCCGAGCGCGCGCGGAAGTTCGCCGAAGAGCTCGGCGCGGAATTTCGCGAGCGACCCTACTATTAATAGATAGTAAAACGTCGAGGGGGAACGGCGAGGCGCTTTCGCGTTGGAGATATTTTGCGTAAAATAGATAACCTTAATTATGTTTGGGGAACGATAACTCAGCAAAAGGAGTAAGCGATGAAACGAATCGCGACATTGGTATTAGCGTTGGCGACGTTCGGCGCCGCGAGCGCGCAAGACAGCACGACGGTTACGATCTTCGACCGCGTGCCGATCAGCTACGACGGCTTCGCGCCGATCGACACCGCGGGCGCGGGCGTTACGTACGAACTGCTCGGCACGCAAATCCGGAAAGCCGTCGAGCTTACCAATCCGTACGACCCCGCCCGGGTGTCGGTGTTCGTCACCGTCGAGGCGCGGGCTAAGAACGACACGATGGCGGTCGAGAACGACGGCAGTTTGGGCTTCATCGGCGTGAAGAAGCTCGGTATGGATTCGCCGTTGCAGCTCGGTCAGTTTTATACGGGCGTGGGCGCGACGCTTACGTTCGAGTTCGACGTCACGCGCGTCGAGAAAATGCTTTCGGGCGAGGCGACGTTCGTCGGACGCATTCGCACCGAGACGCCCGAGACGCCGTACTATCTTTCGCTCGATTTGGTTTACTATAACGACGCGGCGGCGGAGCCGGCGTTCTGGACGGAAAACCTGTTCGGAATTTCGGAGAAGTTCGGCACCGACTACACCGAGACCGAACCCTCCTACGACGTAACCATCCCCGCCGACGTGGAGAACCCGGGCGTCGTCTATTGGGCGGCGGGCTTGTGGAGCGACCGCGCGCGGGATATCGAACACGTCCTCTACGTTGACGGCTCCGAGTTTATGCGCTGGTCGCCGTATCGCGAGGATTGCGCGGACTTCCTCGAGAACAATCCGATGCTTCAAGATTCGACCGACACGTTGGTGGTGACCGCGAACTACGCGGGCTGGTGCTACGGCGCGCCGTCGTATCCGAACGTGCTAACGAACGTCGGCGCGTTGACGCCGGGCGCGCACTCGATCCGCAGCGGCATCGACAGCGTCGGGGCGGGCGGACTGTGGTACACCTCCGCGTATCTCTTCGGCGATCAAGCCGCGGGCATGACGGCGACGACGATCCGCTTGACGGGACCCGATCCGGACGTGGTGCAGGCGCACGGCAAGCAGATACCGATCCGTGTGGAGCTTACGAACGACGGGGGCGACATCGTTTCCGGCACGGCGACGATCGACGTCGCCGCGACGGGCGACCTCGTTCTCTCGACCGACGGCTCGACGTGGAGCAACCCGCTGACCGTCTCGATCGACGGCGCGAGCTCCCAACAGATCTTCGCGAAGTCCGTCTTCGGCGGCGACTACGAACTCTCGGCGACCGATCAAGCGTCCTCGCTGAACGCCGCCGATCCGCTCTCGCTCCGCGTGTTCTACAACTACGCGCTCGACTATTTCTCCGCGACCGCCTCGAGCGAGTGCAACTCCTCGACCGAGAGCGCCGAGCACGCCTTCGACGCCGACGACCAGACGAAATGGTGCGCCAACGGCTCCGCGCCGCATATGCTGGATATCACGTGGTCGTCCGAGCAAACGCTCAACCTCTTCGTCGTTAAGCACGCGGGCTACGGCGGCGAGAGCGTGCAATACAACACGCCGGCGTTTCAGATTAAGGACTATAACGACTTCATCGGCTTCCAAACGTTCATCGATTTCCAAGACGGCTCGAACACCGCCGAGGGCAACTATACGCGTCACTCGAAGGGCGACACCGCCACGACGACGACGCAGATCCAACTCTATATCGAGGACGGCGAGTTCACGGGCGGCGACGTCGCGCGCATCTACGAGTTCGAGATGTACAACGTCGAGGATCCGACGGGCGTCGCCGAGCGGATGGCGAACCCCGATCGCTTTATGCTCGAGCAGAACTATCCGAACCCGTTCAACGGCTCGACGGAAATCCGATTCCGGACGGCGCGCCACGCCGAGATCGACGTAACGATCTACGACGCGACGGGCGCGCAAGTAAAACGCCTCGTCTCGGGCGAGTTCCAACCCGGAACCTACACGCTTACGTGGAACGCCGACAACGACCGCGGCTTGCAAGTGGCCGGCGGCGTGTATTTCTACAGCGTGCGCGTGAAGGAGGCGAACGGCGCGAGCTTCCACGTCTCGCGGAAGATGCTCTACCTGCCGTAAGCGACGTCGCGCGGCGACGCGTGTTTATGCGGGAGCTTCCGTTCGCGGGGCTCCCGTTTTTTTTCGGACGCGACGCGCGTTTTTAGCCCCCGAAGGCGCGGCGCTTGCGTTGTTTCTTTTGCGATTAATGCGTAAGTTTTCGTTTAATTTTTAAAGTCGATTTCCCTTGAAGTTAGCGGTATTCGTCTCCGGAAGAGGCAGTAATCTCCGAGCGATTTACGAGCACCCCGCGCATGGTTCGAGCTACCGCGTCGAAGCGGTGATAAGCGACAAAGCCGAGTGCGGCGCGTTCGAGATCGCTCGATCCTATTCGACGCCAACCTACGTTTGTTGCGAGAAACGCGAGGACGGTACGCGCTCGTTCGCGCCCGCTTCGGCGGCGTTGAAGGAGCGGGAAATCGACGTCGTCGCGTTGGCGGGATTCCTGAAGCTGGTTCCGCCCGAGATCCTCGGCGCGTATCGCGATCGCGTCTTTAACGTGCATCCCGCGTTGTTGCCCTCGTTCGGCGGAGCGGGGATGTACGGTATGCGCGTGCACCGCGCCGTCTTCGAGTCGGGCGCGAAAATATCCGGCGCCACGATTCATCTGGCGGACGAAGAGTACGACCGCGGACCGATCGTCGCGCAGGCGTGCGTGGATATCGCCGACGCCGACTCGCCCGAAGAGATCGCGCGCCGCGTGCTCGAAGTCGAGCATCGATTGTATCCCGAAACCCTGGCGCGCGTCGCCGAAAATAACTTGTCGATCTCCGACGGGAGAGCGACGCTCAAACCGTAAAAGGAACGCCGTGAAGAAAGCCGTTATCAGCGTCTCTGATAAGACGGGCGTGGAGAAGCTCGCCAAAGCGCTCGCCGAAAAAGATTATCAAATCGTCGCCACGGGAAGAACCGCGAATATGATCGCCGAAGCGGGCGTCGGCGTCGTCCCCGTTTCGGATCTCACCGGGTTTCCGGAAATATTCGGCGGACGCGTGAAGACGCTCCATCCGAAAATTTTCGGCGGCATTTTGATGCGCCACGACGACGCCGGCGATCGCGAGGAAGCCGAGCGCGCGGGCGTCGAGCCGATCGACGTGGTGTGCGTGAATCTCTATCCGTTCGAGAAGACCGTCGCCAATCCGAACGCGACGACCGAGGACGCGATCGAGAACATCGACGTCGGCGGACCGAGCTTGATCCGAGCCGCCGCGAAAAACCACAAGCGCGTCACCGTTCTCACCGACCCGAGCCAATACGACGAGTTTATCGAGAAGCTCGGCGCCGACCGTTTGGACGAGAAGACGCGGAAACGCTTGGCGACTGCGGCGTTCGCGCACACGGCGAAATACGACGTCGCCATCGCGAACGAGCTGGAGCGCCGTTTCGAGATCGAGCGAACCGAGGCGCGCCTCGTGCTGCCGAAGGTCGCCGATATGCGATACGGCGAGAACCCGCATCAGTCGGCGGCGATCTACGGATCGTTCGACGACTACTTCGAGCCGCTGCACGGCAAGGCGCTTTCCTACAATAATATTCTGGACGTCGCCGCCGCCGCCGAATTGGTGGACGAGATGCCCGAACGCTCGTGCGCGATCATCAAGCACAACAACCCCGCCGGCGCCGCGACGGGCGCGGACGCGTACGACGCCTACGCCAAGGCGCTCTCGTGCGACCCCGTCTCGAGTTTCGGCGGCGTGGTCGTGGTCAACGAACCGGTTGACGAGAAATTGGCGCGCAAGCTCAACGAGATTTTCTTGGAGGCGATCGCCGCGCCGGCGTTTGAAGAAAGCGCCCTCGAAGTGTTAAAAAAGAAAAAAAATCGTCGATTATTAAAACGTATCCGTTCTTTGAACGAACCCGGGCTTCGGTATAAAAGCGCGCCGGGCGGATTGTTGGAACAGAGCGCCGATTGGATCGACGCGGATTTCGACGATCTGCGCGTGGCGACGAAGCGGGCGCCGACGCCGGAAGAGTCGGCGGACTTGCGGTTCGCGTGGATCGTGTGTAAGCACGTGAAATCCAACGCGATCTTGTTCGCCAAGAATAGGCAAACCGTCGGCGTCGGGGCCGGGCAAGTCTCTCGCGTGGATTCGGCGAAAATTGCGACGATGAAGGCGCGGGAGTTCGGCTTCGACCTTACCGGCGCGGTCGCCGCTTCCGACGCGTTCTTCCCGTTTCCGGACGGGTTGATCGAGATCGCCGAGGCGGGCGTTAAGGCGATTATTCAGCCGGGCGGCTCGGTTCGCGACGAGGAAGTGATCGCCGCGGCCGACGAGCGCGGCGTGGCGATGGTCTTCACCGGCGTACGACATTTCAAACATTAGGACACAACGATGGGCTTATTCGATTTTTTCTCGACCGACATCGCGATGGATCTCGGCACCGCGAACACCCTGATCTACGTTAAGGGCAAGGGCGTGGCGCTCAACGAACCGTCCATCGTGGCGTTCGACCGATCGACGAAACGCATCATCGCTTTGGGAAACCAAGCCAAGGAGATGATGGGCAAGGAGCATAAGGAGATTCGCGTTACGCGTCCGATGCGCGACGGCGTTATCGCGGATTTCGAGATCGCCGAGGGGATGATTCGCGCGTTCATCAAGAAGGTTAACGCCGGCATCATCTCGTCGAGACGCGTCGTCGTGGCGGTGCCGAGCGGCGTCACCGAAGTCGAGAAGCGAGCCGTGCGCGACAGCTCCGAGCACGCCGGCGCCAAGGAAGTGCACCTGATTTCAGAGCCCATGGCCGCCGCGATCGGCGTCGGCATCGACGTGGACGCCCCCGTCGGCAATATGATTATCGATATAGGCGGCGGCACCACCGAGATCGCCGTCATCGCGCTCTCCGGCGTCGTCACCGAAGAATCGATCCGCATCGCGGGCGACGAGATGAACTACGCCATCATGCAGTTTTTCAAAAAGAACCACAACGTCCTCATCGGAGAGAAGACCGCCGAAGCCATTAAGTGCGAGGTCGGTTCCGCGATGCCGATGAAGGAGGAGATGACGATCCAAGTCAAAGGTCGCGACCTCGTCGGAGGCGTTCCGAAAACCACCGAAGTCTCCTCCGCCGAAATTCGCGAGGCGCTCAACGAGGCGGTCACCCAAGTGATCGACGCCGTGAAGCAGTTGCTCGAACGCACGCCCCCCGAGCTTTCCGCCGATATTCTCGATCGCGGCGTTATGCTTACGGGCGGCGGCGCGCTACTGAAGGGATTGGACGAGCGCATCCGGCTCGAAACCAACCTCCCCGTGCACGTCGCCGAAAATCCGCTGACCGCCGTCGTGCGCGGCGCGGGAAAAGTGATCGAGAACTTGCCACACTACTCGCGGGTGCTTATCCGTAATCGTCGCTACTAAACTCGGCGCCGCCAATGCTGAAATTGCTATCGGATCTCTGGACGCGATACCGCGAGTACGTCGTGCTCGTTTTCTTACTGTCGGTCTCGCTCTACTTGATTTCGATTAGCGACAACCCCGACGCGAAGAATTTCCGCACGCTCGTCTTCGGCGCCTACGCCGAGGCGACCTCCGCGCTCACCGACCCGATCGCGGTCGGCGATTTGCGCGACGAGAACGCGCGACTCCGCGAGGCGAACGCCCGGCTCACCCTCCAAGCGCACCGGCTCCGCGAATACGCCATCGACAACGTGGAGCTCCGACGGATGCTCGACGTCCGCGACGAATACGACTACGATCTTCGCGCCGCCCGCGTCGTCAGCAAATCCCTCTCCGTCTCGCACCTCACGTTTTCGATCGATCGCGGCGGCGACGACGGCATTCGCGTCGGGATGCCCGTGATCACTTACGCCGGCCTCGTCGGCGTCGTCTTCTCCGTCACCGACGAGCACGCGACCGTTCGCACGCTGAAGCACGTGGGAAGCAAACTGGTGGTGAAGGACGAACGGAATCGGAACCACGGCGTGATGAGTTGGGACGGGGAACGACTCGTCGTCTCGAACCTGCCCAAAACCGCCGACGTCGCGATCGGCGATCGGATCGTCTCCTCCGAAAAGAGTACGCTCGTCGGAATCACCCTGCCCGTCGGCGTCGTTAAAAACGTCGTCAACCTCGAGCGCGGCGTCTTCAAGGAGTTGGTGATCGAGCCCTACGCGAGCTTCGAGAGCGTCGAGCATGTCTTCGTCGTCGAGCGCGTCGAGCGCCGGAAAGCGAAGGATTACGAATTGAACTTTTTTGCGGATTGACCGAATGCGCGGACAGTGGATACTAGCGTACGTGTTGCTGGCGCCGATCGTCGTGGCGCAGACGGCGTTGGCGCCCGCGGTATCCTTGGGCGGCGTGGCGCCGGATTTCATCGCCGCGTTCGTCGTCTTCTACACGCTCTACGAGGGGCGCCTCTTCGGAACGGCGCTCGGCTTCGTCGCGGGCGTCGCCTACGATCTCGCCTCGGGCGGCGTGCTCGGCGTGACGGCGTTCGGTTACACTTTCGCGGGCTTCGCGATCGGCTACTTCCACAACGAGAACAAGACGGACATCAACATCCGCACCTACCG